>NZ_BDHE01000029.1:0-5824 GCF_054786175.1 Treponema sp. R8-4-B8 | reverse complement strand
GTTCTTTCTTCAAAAGTAATAATTCCAACTGAAAAATTTAACGGCAGGAACGCGTTACATTCGCTAAAAGAATCTTTTTTTGAAATTTTATTGCCCATAATTTTAGTGTCAGGGTATTTTTCTGGAATTCTTTCTTTGATAGAGGTAAGCGCGGTATCGGTTATATATGTGATAATTGTAGAAGTTTTTATTAAGAAAGATATTTTATTTAAGGATATCCCAAAAGTTTTTCTTAAAGCTGTTCCCATAATCGGCGGGATTCTGGCGATTTTAGCGATGGCAAAAGCCTTATCTTACTCGTTTATCGACTCCGGCATTCCTGAAAGTTTTTCTTTATGGATGCAAAGCGCCGTTCAATCAAAATATGTTTTTCTGCTGCTGTTGAATCTTGCCTTGCTTGTGCTTGGCTGCATAATGGACATATTTTCCGCGATACTTGTTTTCCTTCCGTTAATTGTCCCTCTTGGATACGCCTATGGCATCGATCCCGTGCATCTTGGAATAATTTTTATTGTAAATCTTGAAGCGGGGTTCCTTACTCCTCCGGTCGGGATGAATCTTTTCCTTGCAAGTTACCGCTTTGATAAGCCGTTTATGCAAATATGCAGTTATGTTTCTCCCTTCCTGCTAGTCCGTTTAGTGGTAGTGCTTCTTGTTACATATCTGCCCTGGCTCAGCACATGGCTTGTAAAGTTATTTTAAGACTTTTGCTTTTTCTCTTTAAGAAAGAGCAAATAGGCCAATAACAGGAAAAAGTACACAATACAACAAATTAATGTTATAAACGCCAATTTATCCGATTTTGGAGCCATGCCGATAAAGATGAGCATTGGGACGCCAAAGCCTATTCCAAAAGAACTTCCAAGCACAAGATTAGTCGCCGCAGGCGTTTCAAATTTCGGATCAATTTCGCGTAACAGAAGGATGCCGGAACTGATTACGCCCGTCATCATTCCGTACATGGACATGAAACCCTCATAATAATAATCGGGATATATTTTTTTGCATATCCATTTAAGGTAAAATAACGTGCCAAAAGTCCCTAGCAGGCACATAAGAACAAAGGGAATCCATAGCCCAGCGAGTTTTTCAAAATTGATTGTGCAGATGCCGCAGACTATCATAAGATCAAACGCGTAACCAGAAATGCGCGACAGCAGGTAGTTGTTCTGATATTGACGGGTCACCCAGCCAAGTTTGCTTCCCAATCTGATTATGCCGCGTAACGCTACCGCGAATAATGAGCCAAATATAAAATTAAAACCCCAGATAAGCGGAATTAAGCTCATGGCGAAATTGCTTCCGGTCGCCCTTAATGTTTTTGTAAGAAATACTGCAAGCCCCCATGTCACTAAATATACCATAAACACAAAGGCGACTTGGAGCGACAGTTTATCAATTGATTCTGAAACCGGTATTTCATTTTCGTCCTGGAAATCCTGCACTATAAACGTTTCTTTTGAAGTTTCCCTGTCATTAACTCTTTTTAATACGCCCTTATTCCTAAGAATGTTAAGATAAATTACGCCAAACGTGCAGGCTACGACAAAACCCATCGCCGCGATGCTTAAAGCGAAAGAATGTCCTCCGACAAAGCCCCACTGGTATTCATAAGTTGAACCGATATTATTCGCCTGCCCAGGCCCCTGTCCAAAACCCAAGGGCAGAAGAATGCCCGCCGCCTTAAACATATCGGGCTTTAAGGTATACGCGAGCCCTAAGGAAACCGCAAGCCCTAATACCCCCTGTAAAAGATATACGCTGACAATTAACGCTCCAGATTTTGAACCTGTAAAAGCTTTTGAATAATTTTTTTCCTTTCTTGGAATCATCAGCGATAGCGCGATAAACCCAATGGCTATCGTGTGGTATGTCACCATCTCCATTAGGCCTGTGTTCAAGCGGATAACGCCCGTCGCGCGTAAAGCAAGGGCCAGAAAACCCGCTATTACCGCCGTCGGCATCAGCATTTTCCTGATGAACGGAATCTTTCGGCGTATGATATTTGCCAAAACCATGATTGTCGCAAGTACGCCCATTTGCAAAATAAAATCCCATAGAGCCACATTGTCCATTGTAAAATCCATGTTTTACTCCTCCTTTTTATATGTTTTTATCGTATTAATCATATCCATATATTTTAACGCGCTTCTTGGGAACTTGCTGTGAATCTCAAAAACTCTATGTTCTGTAGAGAAAATAATCGTCTGCCTTGTAATAATTCCGATATCTATTATTTCTTTAAGCGGGAAATCCGTTACCTGCCCCGTTTTCGCGATTACCGACAGTCTGTCTTTGTATAAACATAGTTTTCCTTTTGCGATTAATGTGTTATATCCCGCTTTTTTAATTTCATACAGATATTGGCCTTCATCCGCAATTAATGGAACGTCCGCGCCTGTTTCTTTCGCGATTAAAGCGCGGACTTCATCACGTTCCCATTTAATCCAATCCTTGACGGTTTTAAAAGGGGGAGCGTCTTTGCCGCCGGGTATTTCAAAATAACAATATTCATTGTAACGCGTATTAAAACCGCAGGCGCAGGAGAGAAGATCGCCGCGGCTTTTTAGCGTTCCAAATTTTTTGCATTTAGGGCAGCAGTACAGTACTGTTTCAAGATACTCAGCCGGTTTTTTCCCTTTATAAATAATGGGATTTTTTTCCTGTTCTTCATAGGCGTCTAAATAAATATCTTTTAATATCGCCTTATAAATTTCTTCTTCCGTCATTGACGCTATTTTTTGTGGGCTGTAAATTTGGACGAGCCGCCCTTCCATTTTTCCTTTATGTACAAAACGCGCCCATCTGGGGAAGGTTAAATAAGAGCCTGTAAATTTGTACGTTACAAGGGCGACTCCCGCCCTTTTTATCAATTTGCCGATAGAGGGCTGCACTTCGCCTGTTACGCCGTCAAATGAAGTTGAACCTTCAACAAAAATACAAATGTTGCATTTTTCTTTAAGCCGCCTGAATATTGAAATGACAGTTTGCGTTTCTTGCGCGGTCTTAACCCTCGCTATTGGAGCCATGGCAAATTCTAAAAGTTTGCTGATTAATCCCATTCGCAGAAGATGGTCGGACGCGACATAGTACATTAATTTACGGAAACTTAATCCGATAAGAATTGGATCCCAATTGGTTAAATGGTTTGCGACCACGATATAAGGAGAATGTTCCGTCTCTATATTGTCATACTTAAAATTAAATTTATTCGCCCATCCGCGACGGCAAAGATTCCCAACCACTCTCCAAATAAATTCATGGCGTTTTTTGCCCTTCATAAATTTTATTATTGCACATTTCCGTTTTTTGTAAACCCTTTTGCGGACGCGGCAGCCAGTAAAGTTTGCCTATTTTCCACTTATAGTAAATTTCGCCATTAACTTCTAAAGTCTGCCAGTACATATTGGCGACTGCCGCCGCCCTAAACGCCAATTTTTCACGTTTAATTTCCGGTAAAGAAATAAGTTTTTTGTTATCTTTTGTCAGAAAGCAGCCTATCACAAGCGGAGAAAAAAGAGCGTTTATTTTTTTTATTCCGCTTTCAAATACATTCTGCGGGATGGAAATATTCAAACATGGTCCGCTGAGAGTTAAGTTTTTATCATCGCATGGAAAAGCGGTAACAGCGTCCCCCTCGGTTGATATTTTCCCGCTCCCGATGTTTTTACGCAGGGAATTGGCAATTTGTTTTAATTCTCCCGCGCTTAACGCCCGCGAAAGAGAAGCCACGGGCGCTACATATGGAAAAGAATAAACGTCCGTAAGCCCCGCTTTAACCATTAAATCGCCATATTTTCGAAATTCACCCCTCACATCTCTATGTGGGACAAGAACCAGAAATGTTTGTTTGCGCCGCTTTTTCTCAGTTTTCATAATTATTATCCCGTGATATACTCTTAGGCACATAGTATACGCGTTTTTAAGGATCTATACTATTATTTGGAGGGGAGCCATGAAATATAAGACCAAGTTATTAGTTGACAGATTTACCGGAATCCTTTCATCATGGAAGGGCGTGGAATGTATTACCCTGAATGAAGCGGCTATGGCTGATACTCTGGATCCGTATTTTGCCCTGATTCTTGACGTATTTTATAACGCTCCCATTCCAAAGGCTGAAGTCCGCTGCCGTTTATACGGCGATGATGTCGCCGCTTTTGAAAGCGCCGGGATTCACGAAAAAGACCGTTTTCTAATAGGCGATATTCCCGTCCGGCTTGAATTCAAAAAGACAAAAAAAATTGACGAGCTTGTTAATATTGCCTGTTCCAAACATGAATCCCTGTGGTTTATTAAAGACTCTGGAACTTACAGTTTTTACCGTCTCGCGAACTGCGAAATTGTTTTTTCACGTTCCAAGTGGATACACGATGTCAGAAAAAAACTGGAAAAAATAGGCGAACAATTCTGGGTAGAGATGAGAAACAATATTCAGTTAAAGATGGAACATTTTCTGTCAGACTTGGGAGCCGCCTGTTTTCAGAACGACAAGTTTCACTATCTTATCGCGTCGGCGGGCTTTATTAAAAACGCGTGCCTCACTCTTTTTTGCATTAATAGGCGTTTTGAGCCGTCTCACCGCGCATATTTTAAACAAGTATGCGAACTGCCTATTCTGCCCGAATCATTTTCCGCCGAGTTTCAAACATTCCTTGATACCAACGCCTCCGCCAATTTAGATTCACGTTTCTATTTAGCAAAATTAATCGCACAGAAAATTGTTACGCTTTAAATTAATACGAAGAATTTCACACAAAGAACACAAAGGTACAAAGATCACAAAGAGGGATTAGGGGTTTTTGTCCGTTATCTTATCGTAAAGCTCACGCTTAGCCTTCGGACAGAAACCTCCTCTTCCCTCTTCTTTGTGATCTTTGTGTGAACTCTTAACCTAGTAGTCTGTAACAGCTAAATATTTACAAAAAGACCTCTCGCAAAGGCGCAGAGGCGCAAAGGTTGTTGTTCGTAGGATCGTCGTTTTTCCTTCAAGATTTGTTGTTAAAATTATATATATTGATCAATAATGAGGCATCGAACAGGAACTTCGCGTCCTTTGCGTCCTCTGCGTCTTTGCGAGAGAAAATTTGAGAATAATGTTTTGTAAAGTTTTAGATGTTACTGACTACTAGTGTACCTTGACTCCCGACCAGCCCCATATGTAGCGTATAGGCTTGGGAGTTTTACCAAAGAGAAAACTCCAGCTTGCCCTGACTGTACTGAATAACTTCTTTGGGCATACATCGTGTAGTGGCTACACAACAATGCCGCGCCACTAATCATCGGAAGGGCTTTGCGTGTACCCGGCTTTTATGTAATAGAAATATTTTTTCTTAGACAATTATTTGGTATACATCTTTAAGAAATTGACTATGAAGAAATTAAGTGCTATATTATTAGTATCAAATTATGCTTGAATTTGAGTGGTATTCTGAAAAAGAACGGCTAATAGCCGAAAAACATGGTCTTGATATGGAGACAATCAAGCGTATATTTGATGATCCTTTTAGAATAGTGCAGTATGATATAACTCACAGCGGATTAGAAGATCGATGGCAAATTTTGGGAAAATTCAAGGATGTTATATTTACTGTTTATACGTAGCGTAGCGAAAAAATCCGTATAATAACAGCAAGGAAAGCAACGCCTGAGGAGAGTCTGATTTATTATGGTAAAAACAAGAAAGGACACTGGTTTATCCCCTGAAGATGCAATGGAACGGCTTCATGACACTCTTGTAGGCAATATTGAAAGGATAGTAAGTGAAGCCGTAAAAGATACGGTAAAAGAAGCCGTAAAAGAAACATTAACCGAAGAATATAAA
>NZ_BDHE01000028.1:0-6709 GCF_054786175.1 Treponema sp. R8-4-B8 | reverse complement strand
TAATAGCGACTTTTTGCCCCATTAAGAGTTTTTTGCGGTTTTTTGGCGTGTTTGTCAAGTAAAATATTGATTATTTTTTTATTTTTATGATATTACCAAACCCTTGGTTCACCATCAGGTTTGAAAACTTTGACATCTTCGCCGCTCGGTTCAATGACAAAAAGCCCCTTTTTTAGGGCATAATTCCTATTGGAATCGTCTGTAATGGTAGATGCCATCGCTCCCATGAATTGGCGTTTGTCCCCGTGTTCATTGGCGTGTTTGCGTATTTTTTCCATGCGTAAAAGATGGTCGTCTATATCCGCTTTACGAAGAGTAACTTTTACTTCTACCGCTATTGCAAGTTCGCCGTTTTCAAGCATACCGTCAATTTGGGCGTAAACGCCTTCCGCGAATTTATATGTGGCTATGCGGTTAAAGGAATAGCCAATCTTTTTAAATTTTTGAGGCAGTCCTGGGGTCAATATGTGTTCTGCAATAGAGCCTAATGTGTTGTTAAGACCGCCGATGTTTTTTTGGGTATCTTTCACGGCTTTTTGCATTTCTTTAGAGCCTTTTTGTAATTCTTTAGAGCCTTCTTTCAATTCTAGCATGGCTTTTTCGATCCTTAAATTAGATTCTATATTGGCTTTTTCTGTTTCCTTGTGTGCTTGTTGGGTTTCTCGTATTGCCGCCCATGCTTCGTCTTTGGCTTTTTGAGTCGTTTTTTCAGCTTCTATACGGGCTTTTTCAGCTTCTATACGGGCATTTTCAGCTTCTTTTTGGGCTTGTTGGGTTTCCCGTATTGCCGCCCATGCTTCATCTTTGGCTTTTTGAGTTGCTTGTTGGGTTTCTCGTATTGCCGCCCATGCTTCTTTTTGAGATTTTTCAAGTTCTCTGAAACCTTCCTGTATATCGTCCCATGTAACCTTTTTGGACGCTTTATTTGCGGACTTTTTGGCGGTTTGCGAGCCTTTTCGTACTGTCTTTTTTACTGCTGTTTTAGTCGGCATTTTTACCCTCTATTTAAATATACTCAAAAGTTTTATTGAGGGCAAGAGTTTCATTCATGCTTCCAGTCCGATACCCTAACAAATCTACCGCTATGTAAGTAAAGCCGTACTGTTTTAACTGCGTGTAAATATTTTCCCTGTTTTTTCTATCAGTCAATATCAAAAAACCGTCCTCGTCGGTTTCGATACGGGCAAGGTTTCCGTGATGACGCACCCTTACCTGCCTTAACCCCATGTCCAGCAAAAGCTGTTCAGCCTTGTCTATCATTCCCAATTTTTCAGGCGTGATAGATTCGCCGTAAGGAAAGCGTGAGGAAAGGCAGGCGAAGGACTGCTTGTCCCATGTCGGCAATCCCATGTTTTTTGAAAGGAAGCGTATTTCTTCCTTTGTAAGTCGCGCGTAACGTAGCGGGCTTTTTACGCCCTGTTCCGTAACCGCCGTCAGCCCCGGACGGTAATCGCCATTATCATCAAGGTTGGAGCCTTCGGCGACATTCTCTATGCCATGCTCTCGGGCAACCGCCCAAATTTTTGTAAACAATTCGTTTTTACACAAATAACAACGGTTCGCCGGATTTTGTGCAAAGCCTTCTATATTAAGTTCTTCGGAATCACAGATAATATGACGGATATTTTCACTCTCGCAAAATGAGACCGCCTCTTTTAATTCGCGCTCGGGGAAAGAACATGAACGCGCTGTAACGGCGATAACTTTGTCTCCCAAAACATCATGCGCTGTTTTTAACAGGAAGGTTGAGTCAACGCCGCTTGAAAACGCAATTGCCACGCTTTCAAGTTCGCGCAAATACTGTTTTAACTTTTCATGCTTCTGAAAAATGAGGGACGCTTCTTCCACTTTATTTGTCCTTACCGCTTGTTTTTAATAAGGCGGCAATTTCATTTATATACGCTTGAATGGGCTTGCTGTCAACACCCATGATTGTTACATTGCATTTGTCTAGCGGCAACAATATTTTGTGCGCGGGGCTTGAGGAGACCGCTTCCGCCATTTTGGGGCTTATTTCGCCGTGCATCGCGTTTGCAAAAACAATTCCAGTTACACCGATAATAATGTCGGCTTTTGTACAGTTAAAAACCACGGCGTTTTCTCCCGTCGCGCCATAATCCGCTCCCGCTTTAAGCATAGCCGATGTAGCGATTGAATTTGTCCCTACCGCCGTAATTACAGCGCCCGCGAATTCGCTTTTAATACGCTCAATTATTGACTTGCCAATGCCGCCGCCCATGCCGTCTATTACCAGAATATTCATGCGATTACTCCCTGTTTAAACAGTATACTATAACCTGACCACTAAAAATACAAATTAACATTTTCACAATATATTTATTTTTTAGTATTTTTAGTGGTCAGGCAAGCGCCGCAGAAACTTCAGCCTCGCAACTTTTCATCGCTGTTAAAGTTTTTTCTATTAACGTATCAAGTTCCCACCCCAAGAGGGCGGCTCCGTCTTCAATTACTTTTCGGGAACAACCTGCGGCAAAAGCGGGAGTTTTATATTTCTTTTTGACCGATTTTACTTCCATATCCATAACGCTTTTTGAAGGTCTGATAATAGCGACTGCCCAGATAAGCCCTGTCAATTCGTCACAGGCATAGAGTACCTTTTCCATGACGTGTTCCGGTTTATCGTCCACGACAGTAAGCCCGTACCCATGACTGCAAACGGCGTGTATCAATTCATCGCTTGCGCCGCCGGAACGCAACAGTTCTTTCGCTTTTACGCAGTGTTCCTGTGGAAATTGTTCAAAATCAATATCGTGTAACAGACCGGCAATCGCCCAAAAATCCGCTTCTTCGCCATACCCCTGATCGGCGGCAAACCACTTCATCACGCCTTCCACAGTCAAAGCGTGCTGTAAATGAAAAGAGTCTTTATTGTACTTTGTAAGCAGTTCCCACGCCTGCTGTCTGTTAATACCCGCATTCATAGTTTAAGAATAATATTTTAAAATAAAAGATACAACCTATGCCGCCTTAGAGGCTTTTATAAAAGATGGATTTTTAGCTCCGCTGTAATACGCGGTAAAATCGTCCAGCGAAATGCCTCTGAGTTGCCTCAAATAGAAATGTTACCGAAAAGATTTGTTGACATTTTGGAAAACAAGTGATATACTTATATTAATCTATTATTTGGAGGATTTTATGAAGAAATTTTTTCTGGTAACGTTTCTTTTGACGGTTGTAATTGGATCGGCTCTTTTTGCACAAGAAAGAACTCCGGTTAAATTACCGAAAGAAATGAGCGGCTCTTTTGGAAAAGGTATTAAGTGCGTCGTAACCGCGCCTAATATTTTAAAAGTAAGCGGTAATCGCATAGATTTGGACGCGGTTATGTTCAGAGACATTCCTTATGCTAAGCAGAAAACTCTAATTGTCAAAGTCCGCTCTATGGAAGGCAGGTTCCGCTGGGATCACGGTAAAATGTTTGGTATCACATTTGGCAGTCCAAACATGCCCAAAGGATTTTTAGACCCCGACCCGGCATCTGGAAAAAAGACTATGGACAAATTGATAGACGGCCCCTTTACCGAAGGTGAAGAACTGGTTTTTACATTACCTGATGATATTGCTGATAAATCCGCGATTACCTTCGCAATGACGGTATACGCTGGCGCAACCTTTGAATTAGAATTCTGGTTTAAATAAAATCTTCATAAGGTACACGCTCCAACATCAGACACGGAGCGTGTACTAATAGCTACCACATATTTTATGGGTTTCCGCTAAATATTTAATTTATTTAAAAAATTAAAAGAGCTGTTAATTCTCCCCCTTCCTTTACATATTTTTCCATCCATGATATAAAATACCCTATGGCAAATTTACCGCGAAAAACAGTCCTCCTCAACATTATAGCGACCGCTTGGCTTGCGGCAGCCGTCGCTTTTGCGGGTGTTTTTGTCATTGTGGAACATGACCATGCACATGTTGATGTTAATGGCCATCATGTCCCTAATAGTGATAATTGCCGTATTTGTATTGAAATACAAATAGCTATTAGAATTATAGAAGCGTTTGGCAGGCTTGGCGTTTTCATAGCCATAATGGGCGTTGTTTTTTATAGCCTTTCTTTTGAAAAACCGCAACAGTTTTTTTATCCGTTAAATCCTATCATGTTAAAAGTAAAATTCAATTGTTGATATATACCTCTTAAAACAATTTAACAACAAACACATTTCCTCAAATTTTAATTCAGGAGATATATGTAATTTTTAGGAGGTATTTATGAGGAGCATAATGGCTCTATTTTTAGCGCTCATTGTTACAAATTTTGCAATGGCGCACGGTTCCCACGGCGGCGGCGGCGATGAAGGCGGCTTGTCTGTGGGATTAGGTTTTGGCGCACATATACATGCAGATGAAGGAGAATTCATTCCTAATGCCGAAGTTTCGCTCTCTTACAGCGAAAGTTTTTTTGACGACAAGTTAGATTTCGAGTTTGGGGCAAGTTACCTTCCCGCCCTTATACCGGGCAAGTTTGTTGAGCTTGAGGATGACCTTGAGGATTTTGAAGAATTCGAGGAAGCCCACGCGGGAGAATACCAACACGTGATTTGCCTGAACGCTGGATTGACTTTTAACATAATTTTAGACTATTTTACCACTTTGTCTTTTTCTCTGGAAATTGACCACGATTTTTATCTTGTTCCAAGAGAAGATGGCGCAAATAACCAAGAAGGCGTATTAACGCCCGGTATCAAATTAAACTGGGGTTTAAATTTTGGCGATATCTATCTTCAATGCGGAGTTCCACTTCAATATATTTCCTACCGACCGGAAGAATTTGGCGTTGGCATTGACGGTACTATAGGGTGGGAAAGCAAATTTGGTCTGGGAATAAATTGCACCGCGCATTTTTTAATATCGCCTGAATCCGGTTTTGACGGCGTTGACGCTGTCATTTCTTATGTATTACCCATCAAACAATTCTCGTTATATGCTAATTGCACATTTGAAGGGATTGGCACCGATGAAGTGCACATCGCCCCGGGAATCGGAGTCAGGTTTAATTTTTAAAAGGAGATTATCATGAAAAGAAAACTATTTTTTATTATTACATTTGCCGCTGTTTTATCCGCAGTAAGCGCGAAAGATAAAATAATCGTAACAACAACGACTTTTCCGGCCTATGATTTTGTCAGGCAAATCGCGAAGGACAGGGTAAATCTGAACATGCTGCTGCCGCCAGGAGCGGAAAGCCATTCTTTTGAGCCTTCGCCCAGGGATATTATCACCGTGCAAAAAAGCGACATTTTTATCCATGTGGGCGGCGGCGGAGACGCATGGGTGGATCGTATTCTCAAATCCATGAACACAAAAAACAAAAAAGTTTACGCGATGATGGAATCGGTTGATGTCGTAGAAGAGGAAACTGTCGAAGGAATGGAAGAAGAGCAAGAGCCTGTAAAGCGAGGCGGATATATAGCCCGTTTCTTTAACTTCATTACGGGGCGTTCTAAAAAGAGCCAAGTAAAGGAAATTGAATATGACGAGCATGTGTGGACTTCTCCCCGCAACGCGATACTGATTGTTAAACGCATAACAGATTTGTTATGCGAAACTGATCCCGACAACGCTGCTTTTTACAGGCAAAATTCTTCCGATTACATTAAATCTTTGGAAGACCTTGACGCTGAGTTTACCAAAATTGTCGCCGGCGCAAAACGAAAGACAATTGTCTTTGGCGACCGTTTCCCCTTTCGCTATTTTGCCAACGCATACGGGCTGACATATTATGCCGCTTTCCCCGGTTGTTCCACCGAGACGGAAGCAAGCGCAGGTACTGTCGCTTTTTTAATTAACAAGATCAGAAGCGAACAGATACCTGTCGTGTTTCATATAGAGCTTTCAAACGAGAAAATGGCGGACGCGATTAGCAAAGAAACCGGCGCAAAAAAACTTCTTCTTCATGCCTGCCATAATGTTTCAAAAAAGGATTTTGACGCTGGCTTGGGTTACCTTGACTTCATGCGCGGTAATGCTGAGAATCTGCGGCAAGCGTTGTATTGAAAAAATCACGCCGTTGTACATTGTGTGCAACGGCAAAAACGATGTATGTCTAAAGAAATTAATAGCGAAAAATATTATCACTCTATATAAAAGCCGGGCATACGCAAAGCCCTGCCGGGGGCTAGACGGCTGTGGCATTAATTGACGCACGCTCTGGCGTGGCCTGGTAGGCGATCCACACCGTGCGCCCCCGGCAGGGCTTTGCGTATGCCCGGCTTTTACCTAGCGAGAGATTTTTTTCAGTATTTGGGGTTTAGACATACATCTTCTAGTGGTAAATAGCTGGAGACGTAAAGGTAACTGTTACCACTTTTTCATAGCGTACCTTGCCTTGCAGGGTACGCTAAATATGGGGAATGGGCGCAGTGGGAAAATGCCTATTAGCGCTTGAAGATGTATGCCGAATAAAATCCTTGAGTACAGGCGGGCAGGCTGCGTGCGATGTAAAAACATCTTTCGGGCGTTCCCCGCCGGAGAGACTTTGGAATAAAACAAAGAAAATTCAGAGAAAAAACGTTCGGCGACAAACCCTAGATAAAGCTTTCTAACTACGCTATCTAGTCGCCGAAAGGCTCACAGCCAAATAAACGCACGGCGTAGCCGTGTGGATAATTAATGCCGCACGCTGAGAGCACCAAAAAATGCCGCAGTCCCCAATAAAAGCAAGGCCGCCTTTAGGGGGCCG
>NZ_BDHE01000027.1:0-7682 GCF_054786175.1 Treponema sp. R8-4-B8 | reverse complement strand
ACAATAATCGCTTTCATAAAGGAATGTAAAAATGATAATGCACATTGACGGCGAGCGGTTAAAATGTAGAGAAGTTAATTGGCTATTTTTCTACCTTTGTAAAGGAGGTTGCATACCTCGCTTTGACCGCGGCGCGGACGGCGGGATAAATCCCGCCTCAGTTTTTTCATCGTGGGGGAGCTGTTCGGCGCCGGAACGTTTGGGGTTTTTCATCTACACGCCTTCGGCGTGCGGTTAATTGTTCCCCAGGGAGGATTTGAACCCCCACAAACAGATCCAGAGTCTGCCGTGCTACCATTACACAACCGGGGAATGGGCGCTTTTATAGTATAAAAACCGTAAAAAATTGTCAAGTATTGGGTAGTCGGCTATAGTCAAGTAGTTTGTTAATTTCGCCGATGATCAATAAGAATAACCGCAAATTTGATCAAATTTCGGTTAGAATTGTATTGGGGAGGTTTTTGGAATGTCTGATAGTGAAGATATTGATCTTGATAGCGGTGATGCTCCTGATGCCGGCGGTGCCGCAAAAAAGAAAGGCGGCGGGCTTGGCAGTTTGCTTCCGACTCTTTTAAAGTTTGTGGCTATTGGCCTGGGCGCTTTAATTTTTATAGTAACCGTCTGTATTATTACCGTCAATATTTTGAATAAGGGCGGTAAATCCCAAACAGTTATCGCTGACCCTTCTTCCCCTTATGTGGGCAAGAGGCCGGAATACAATTATTTCGATATGATTGGCTCAATGACGGTCAGGACAAAGGATTTCCCAGTTAGCTCTACGGTCAGCGTGGAAATGATAATCGGCTATGATTTAGGCGATAATAACGCGTCTGCCGAATTAACCAGCCGCAGGTATGAATTGCGCGATTTTGTAAGGCGTTTTTTTGCCTCAAAAACAGCGGCGGAACTTGCGCCGGAAAGGGAAGAAGAGCTGAAATACGAAATTCGCGAGCAGCTGAATACCCGGTTTTTGGATACGGCGCGGGCGCGGATAATTTTGTTCAATAAATTGGACGTAATGGAGAATTTCTAACCTGACAGCGTTTACGCGGTCAGGTTTACTCTTGTCAAGAGTGAAAGATAAGTTTATTATAATAAAAAGGAGCTTCAAGGGCAATTATGACAGAAGTTCTGTCACAGGATGAGATAGACCAGCTTTTAACCGCAATTAACGCAGGAGATACCGAGCCTGAAGACTTTAGGCCGGCTGCGGACAGCCGGAAAATCAAAATATATGACTTTAAACGCCCCGACAAGTTCTCCAAAGAACAGATACGTACTGTTTCTATAATGCACGAAACTTTCGCCCGCTTGACCACGACAAGCCTTTCCGCCCAGCTTCGCAGTATGGTTCACGTCCATGTCGCTTCGGTAGATCAGCTAACCTACGAGGAATTTATCCGCTCAATTCCTACCCCGACAACTTTGGCCATTATCAATATGGACCCCCTCAAAGGAAACGCTATTTTGGAAATTGACCCGGCGATTACGTTTTCCATAATCGACCGTCTTTTTGGAGGGACTGGCGAAGGCACAAAATCTCAGCATGAATTGACCGATATCGAACAGTCAGTAATGGAAGGGATTATAGTCCGCATTTTAGGGAATATGCGCGAAGCGTGGACTACGGTTATCGATCTGCGTCCGCGCCTTGGGCAGATTGACACTAATCCGCAGTTCGCGCAAATCGTGCCTCCTACGGAAATGGTCGTTCTTGTTACGCTTGAAACAAAGGTAGGCGACGTGGAAGGCATGATGAACTTCTGTATTCCCTACCTTACCATAGAGCCGATAATCGGCAAATTGTCAGCCCAATTCTGGTATTCTTCGGTGCGCCGTAACGCCACTACGGAAAACCTCAATGTTCTAAAGGATAAGCTCGCAACAGTCGATGTTAATGTAACAGCCGAAATTGGAAAGATAAACGTGCCTGTAAGGGACGTGCTTTCATTGCAGATTGGGGATGTAATCAGGCTTTATAACACGCGTATTGGCGATCCCTATTCACTTAACATCGGCTCAAGGAAAAAGTTTCTGTGCCGTCCCGGCATTATCGGGAAAAAAATCGCGGTTCAGATAACGCAGAAAATAGACGAGGTTGTGCATGAAGAATTTGAAGAGCTTGCGTCTGAAGGAGATGAATTATGATGAGCGATGGCGCACTTTCGCAGGATGAAATAGACGCATTATTGTCTGGTGTAGATTCATCGGCAAGTAGTCAAGGTGGCGCGCCCGCGGCGACAATGGCGCCCCCGGCTGCTAACGCCGCTTTTGATGTTGACGCTCTTGAAAAGTTTTTTTCTTCAACTACGGGCGCTCTTTCTTCCAATCTTGCCGCTCTTACAGGCACAACCGTAACTCTTGTCGGTCCTGAAGTCGCTGCTACGTCACGTGACAATATGCTGACTCTGCTTCCCGGCATGGTTACCGTGGTAAATACCAATTTTACCTCAGGTTTCCCCGGCGAGCATTGTTTCATTTTCTCTGAAGAATCAGCTAAGGCTATCGCGAGCCTTATGACTAAAGAGAGCGATATTCAGCTTGATGAAATGGCGATGTCCGTTATCGGAGAAGTTGTTTCTCAAATCGCGGGAACTCAAATAACCGCTCTTACTGATAAAACCGGAAATAAATCAATAGCTTCCGCTTCACCAACTGCGGCAAATGTTCCCAAAGCCGCGGCGGCGCTTCCGGCGGGTACTTTTGCCGTTATGACTTACGGCCTTGATATGGGCGACGGGCTTTCCCATCAGATATGGGAAATTTTAGGCCCGTCTCCGGCTGCTGATATTTCCAGCGGTTTAAGCGGCAAGGCGCAGGCACAAGCGGCGGGTATGCCGCAAAATATGAATATGGGGGGCATGAATATGAGCGGAATGAATATGGGAGGAATGGGTATGGGACAAGGTATGTCGCCTAGCGTCGGATCTGCCAATGTGCAGCCTGTACAGTTCCCCAATTTGATGCAGCCGCGTCTTGGCCCTCACGAAGCGGGCAATATCGGCCTTATCATGGACGTGTCCATGGAGATGACCGTAGAACTTGGACGCACGCGCAAACTGATAAAAGAAATTTTAGGCATGGGCGAAGGCACGATTATAGAGTTGGATAAACTAGCGGGCGAGCCTGTGGATATTCTTGTCAACCATAAATTGATCGCTAAGGGCGAAGTTGTGGTTATCGATGAAAACTTTGGCGTGCGCGTAACGGAGATTGTGTCGCCGATGGAAAGGATTAACGATATGGGGTATAACTAGATTTTATGCGCCATCTGACCACTAAAAGTGGTCAGACGAGCGCATAAAATCACGCTAAGCGACATTGCTTCGCAACGTCACTTAGCGTAGCGGTTTACGGGCGGCTTTTGCGCCTGGCGGCGCAGCCGCCCTACATTCAGCCTGCGGCTGAACGTCGTAAACCGCCATTGGATGGGGAATTAATTGGGACGGGCTGCGCCGTCCTTTTTTTGTTTACGGGAAAATGTTTTAAGCAGGCATAAAAGGGAAAGAAATTTTTGAGACGGGTTGCGCCGTCTTTTTATTCTTGTCAAGGTACTGTTAAATTCCTGCCTGACGCCGTTGCGTTTATTTAAACTTGTTCCCAACCTGCCTTGGTGATTCCTTTTTCAATGGCGATTTGCGCGGTGAGCCTTTCGATATGTTCATCCCTGCGCTTACCGCTTACTTGAACCGAGGCCTCTATCTCAACCTTCCCGCCAATTTCATCCGCGCTTTGCAGATTGATAAGATGCATTTGCGGATGGTTCATTTTTTTTATCATCACCGAGCGAAGATCAAATTCGTTTTCTTCCCGGCAGGTTACGGACAGCACATAGGTGTTTGTTTCTTCCTCATAGCGCGTAAATGACGGCTGAATCCTGTCCGCGATAAAACGGAAAATTAAAGTGCTTGCGAGCAGGATAGCGGTCGCTATGGCGGCGTAAAGGAACAATCCGCTACTGCAAATTACGCCGATTGCGGCGGTACACCATATCGTAGCGGCTGTGTTTAAGCCCTGAACATTAATTCCTTCTTTGAAGATTACGCCGCCGCATAAAAAGCCTATGCCGGTTACAACTTGGGCGGCTATGCGGGAGTTATCGGGAGCGCCCATCAACAGTGAAAATAAAGTAAACATGCAGGAACCCATGCTGACCAGGATATTAGTACGTATGCCGGCGGCATGGCCTCTAAGCTGGCGCTCCAGTCCTATCAAAAATCCGAATAGAACGGCACAGCCGATGCGAATGGCAAAATCAGGTAATGTCATGGCAATTGCCTCCTAATGAAATCTCTCACACGGAGCATTCTCCGTGTGAGAATTGTCTTCCCGCTATTCAGCTTGCCTTTGCCTCTTTTCCTTCTTAGGCGGAATTACCCAGCACACAATAATGTACGCCAGTGTTACCGCCGAAAGAATGGCCATAGCGATCCAATACGCTTTATCAACATCAAAAATTGTCATAATAATCTCCTTTTCTTTTACAGCAATTCGCCGTAGTGTTTAACATACGCCCTTTTCAGACAGGTCGCTAACAGCATATACAAGAGTATCGTTGCGACAAGCCAAATAAAATATTCGCCCGGAAGTGGAACAAGATCTATTCTTCTGCCAAAGGGGGTAAACGGAATGTAAGTCAGCAACGCAATACCGGCAAGGGTCAATGTTGTAAGAGGCCATGCTGCATGACTTTGGATAAACGGAATTTTAGGCGTTCTGATCATGTGAATTACAAAGGTTTGACTCCACATCGACTCGACTTGCCAGCCGGCATGGAACATCGCCATATAGGCATATCTCATGTCGAAGCCAGCAAACAATCCCGACTCTATCAGAGTGCCTTCAGGAATGGCGTTAAACAACATTCCGTCAGAAACAAACTTCGGGCAGATGTAGAAGTACATTAGCAGGTAAGTGGTTAAATCGAACACCGAGCTTGTCGGTCCAATCCAAATCATAAAACTGCCGACAGACGAAGCGTCCCATTTTCTTGGCTTTTGAAGAAATTCTTTATCCACATTGTCCCATGGAATAGTTGAGCAGGATATATCGTAAATAAGATTTAGGAACAGAATGTGTATGCTGAGCATGGGCAGGAAAGGAAGCAACGCGCTTGATAATACGACAGAGAACATATTGCCGAAGTTTGAGCTTGCTGTCATTTTGATGTACTTTACCATGTTGGCGTAAGTCTTGCGCCCTTCGATTAAACCTTCTTCAAGCACCATTAAATCTTTTTCCAGCAGAATGATGTCGGCTGATTCTTTAGCGATGTCTACAGCCGTGTCAACGGAAATGCCGACATCAGCCGTTCTCATTGCCGCCGCGTCGTTGATGCCATCGCCCATGAAGCCGACAACGTGGCCCCTTTCCCTTAGAGCGCTGACAATTCTCGCTTTTTGTTCAGGGGAAAGTTTTGCGAACACGTTGGTTTTTTCCGCCGCCCTTCCCAGTTCCTTGTCGTCCATATTATCCACATCGGAACCGAGTAAAAGATTATCTATCCTTAAACCGACTTGTTTGCAAATGGTGCGGGTTACTTTGTCGTTATCGCCTGTAAGGATTTTTGTGGTAACGCCGTACTCAAGCAATGCTTGAATGGCTTGCGCGGTATCATGCTTAGGCGGATCAAGGAAGGCGAGATAGCCGATAAGCGTCATTTCCGTTTCATCTTTCACGGAAAACGCTCCAACCGGAGCCGGATTTACTTTTTGCGCGATGGCAAGCACGCGGAATCCGTCATTGTTGTATTTGTCCACCGTTTTTAAAACTTCTTTTTTTAGTTCTGAAGTTAAAGGCTCCACTTTGCCTCCATATTCAGCGTGAGTGCAAACGGAGAGCATTTCTTCAACGGCTCCTTTAGTGATCATCTGCGTCTTGCCGCCTTTGTCGGATACGACGACGCTCATTCTGCGGCGGCTAAAATCAAACGGTATTTCGTCAACTTTTTCATAAACCATCGACAATTCGCCCAATTTAACCGCAGTGTTAGGCGCGACGCCGTTGCCGTTTTGCGCGCCATTGCCGTTATTCGCAATGGCTTCATTTGCTTTTTCAGCTTCTTCCTGCGTCCTTTTGATAATGGCGACATCCATCAAATTCTTAAGGCCAGTCTGATAAAAACTGTTTAAGAAAGCGTGGCGCAATACACGCACGTCTTCATTGCCGTGAACGTCCATGTGGTATTCAAGAACAACTTTATCCTGAGTAAGCGTTCCGGTCTTGTCAGTGCAAAGAATATCTATCGCTCCAAAGTTCTGCATGGAGTTCAAATTTTTGATAATCGTCTTTTTCTTTGACATCGAAACCGCTCCTTTGGAAAGACAGGCGGTAACGATCATTGGAAGCATTTCAGGCGTAAGCCCTACAGCTACGGCGATGCCGAAAAGGAACGCCCCCATCCAACCTTCCTGCGATGTGAGTCCGTTTGCGATAAACACGACGGGAACCATAACCAGCATAAAACGAATTAAAACCCACGATACTGCGTTTACGCCTTTTTCAAAACTTGTCTGAACGGCTTCACCTGCGACGGATTTTGCCATGGAGCCAAATAAGGTATCGTTGCCTGTAGTGACCACAACGGCGGTTGCCGCTCCTGAAATGACATTGCTGCCCATAAAAGCGAGGTTTGAACATTCCGTATAAGTTTTTGGTTTTATTTGGAGTTCATCGGATACTTTTTCAAGCGGATCGCTTTCGCCCGTCAGTGCGGATTGGCTTATAAACAAATCCTTTGACTGGATTATACGCACATCGGCAGGAACCATATCGCCCGCCGAAAGACGCACAATGTCCCCCACGACAATATCCTCAAGATCGATTTCCTTTGGACCCGTCTCAATGCGCTCAACAGTAGCCGTCGTCGTGATCATCGCAAGCAGTTTGCGTACCGCCACGCTGGAGCGGGATTCCTGAATAAAGCGCATAAGCCCGCTGATGATAATCATTGTAGTAATAATGCTTACAGTTAAAAATTCAGGGTCTTCGCCCCCTGAGATTGGAAGGATAATATCCGTAATGCTTGATACGATTACCAGTACAAAAAGAATTGCAGTAAAAGGATTTACAAACGCTTTGGCGAGCCGTTGAAATAACGATTTTTCTTTTTCGTGCGTTACCCTGTTGTTGCCGAATTTATCCCGTATTTTGTTCACTTTTTCAACGCTTAAACCTTTCGGCGTAGTATTTAAACTGGTTAATACGACTTTTGTTGAATGTTGGGAAGCATAGTCGTATCTTTGGTTGATTTCGTCCCTGCGGACCGCTTCCTGCGCCAGTTGACGAGCTGTTTTTTTTGTTTCTTTCGACATTTGCTTTACCTCCTTCTTCTGGAAAAAACAGGGAAAGGCCCTGTAACGGTTGGAGTATAAAAATAAACAAACCGTTTTGATTTTCCGATATAAACGACATCGATGGCGCTTAACACAAACCACCCGACCATAAACCATCTGAAATAATCATGCCTGAAAACTTCCGAGATTCCTGCGGTAGCGAATATAACAGCCGCTAAAAAAAACAACAGGCTTATATTTTTACATAAAACGCCTATTTTAATGTTTCTTTTTTCTTTCTCTTCCATGTTTTGATAACTTTTAATGTACGCAGCCGCTTTTCCCGTGTAAAAGCTAATGCCAATCACGAGCATAATAACGGCGATTGTATAACAAATTACCATGATA
>NZ_BDHE01000026.1:0-7876 GCF_054786175.1 Treponema sp. R8-4-B8 | reverse complement strand
CTGCCCGTTTCCCGCTTCGCTATGTTTATATCTTGCCATAATAAATTTATTATATCGCGGTTTTTCTTCTTATGTCAATTTTTTATTTTGTTATGCGATATTTATTGTTTTTCTACAAGCTCTATGTAGCGTATAGGCGTAAACGCAACGGTGACTGACACCACTTTTCCCTAGTGTCGTTAGGTGACATTTATCCGCTATCAATGGTGTTTATTGCTAATTGCTAATTGTTAATTGCTCATTCCTAATTACTGCTAGAAGATGTATGCCGAATAAAATCCTTGAGTACAGTCAGGGCAGGGCTGCGGGTGGCAAAAACATCTTCTGGAATTCTCCGCCGTAGGAGACTTGGGAATAAAACAAAGAAAATTCAGAGAATAAACGTCCGCCGCCTAATAAAAAAAAGATTTCGAAGTATAACGCTAATATTTGTTTATTAGGCGGCGGAAGGCTCCGTAGGCGGATTCTCCAGAGTTTTTACCACCCGTAGCCCTGCCCTGACTGTACTGAATAAATTCTTTGGGCATACATCGTGTAGTAGTTCGTGGTAAATTCTTCTTTTTCATCTCCGTTTTCAATCATTGTATAAACCAACACAAAACAGTACCATAACAGACAAAGCCATTAATATGAATTATTTTTTTGAAACTTACGGATGTCAAATGAACAGCGCCGAGTCGGCGGCGTTGGCACTTGCCTGCAAAGAACGCGGGTGGCAAGAAGCAAAGGACAGCGAAAGCGCCGACCTTGTTCTGCTCAATACCTGTTCCGTGCGGCTGACAGCGGAAAAACGCGCTCTTGGCCGCATCGCTCATTATGCAGGACTTAAAAAAAAACACAGCCGCCGTTTTACGCTTGTCATCGCCGGATGTATGGCGCAGAGGTTAGGTGAAACTCTAAAAGAAAAATATCCGCAAGTGGATTATGTTATGGGCACCTCGGCTCGTTCGCTTTTTCCAGTGATTTTGGAAGCTGTCGAAAACGGCGTAAAAGCCGAGATTGACCTCATCGAAAAACCTGTTTTCTCTTTTTCCAATTCCCACTTTGAAGAAGGACAGTTCCGCAGTTTTATCCCAATCATGCATGGCTGTAACAATTACTGCTCCTATTGCATTGTCCCCTATGTGCGCGGCAAGGAAGTTTCCCGCGACCCGCAAAAAATAGCGCAGGAAATCCGCCTTGTGGGCGAGAAGGGCGTGCGCGAAATCACCCTCTTGGGACAGAATGTAAATAATTACCGTTGGGAAAATATCGACTTTGCCGCCCTGTTAAAACTTGCCGCAGTCGAGGCAGAAAAAAGCGGCGTTAAATGGATACGGTTCCTTTCCGCTAATCCGGGCAATTTTTCCCGCAGTACAATAGAAGTTTTAGCTTCCAATAAAACTTTCTGCCGCCATCTGCATCTGCCAGTCCAGCATGGCTCGGATGGCATATTAAAGGCAATGAACAGGGGCTATACGGCGCAAAGTTTTTTGGAACTGGTCAGGGAAATCCGCGCCGCGATGCCGGGAATCACCCTCTCCACGGATATCCTTGTCGGTTTCCCCGGCGAAACCGAGGACGATGTGGATAAGACGCTCCATTTAATGGAAGAAATTAAGTTTCTTTACTCGTATATGTACCATTTTAACCCCCGTGAAGGCACAAAAGCCTTCGATCTACCCGGCAGAATAGGCGAAGAAATCAAAAAAGAGAGGCTCGCGAAGGTTATTGCCCTGCAAAAAAGGCACACCGCCGGGCTTTTAAAAGACAGAATTGGCAGTACGGAAACTGTTTTAGTTGAGGGGATATCCCGAAAAAATGCCGATGAATTAATAACGAGGACAGAAAAAGACGAAATGGCGGCGGTTCCCGGCCATAAGTCGATGATAGGCTCTTTTGGCAAACTTGTCCTGTCAGGTTTAAAGGGGAACACATTTAGAGCGAAGGAGATTTTACCATGCCCTGGAGATTGATTTTATTTATCGTTATTTTTGCCGTGTTTCTTTTTTTTATCGGATTTAATCTTGGAGATGAATTTAAATGTGATATAAACTTTGGCTTTACCAGATTACCGCAAGTTCCGGTATTTTTTACAATATTTGTTTCGTTTGCTTTAGGGATTGTATGCTCCGCGCCTTTGTTTTTGCACTTGAGAAGGAAAAGGAAAGAAATGCCGCGAAAAGACAATGATCAGAATGATGATTACCGTCCTGCCGCGTCCGCAAATCCTGAAGTTAATGAAAAAATTAAAAATGACGCAGCGTCGGCAAGGGAAAGATTTTTCTTAAAAAGGCGTGTCGGCAAAAAGTGAAAAAATTCATTTTTTTAATTTTGATGATAACCGCCTCTTGCGCTTTTGGGCAACGGACAGTCTTCGCGCAGACCGGCGCTTCTCTGGAAATAGAAATAAAAACCATCGAAGCCGCCGTTTCTAAACAGGGAATTTCCGCCGTGGAGAGGCACGACGCTCTTGTCAATCTTGCCCGTCTTCGCCAGCTTTCAGGAGACATTGAAGGCGCGGCAAAAAACTGGTTTGAAGCCGCAGGCGCGATTCCCGGCAAAGTAGACGACGACGCGCTGTTATCCTGCGCCTACTGCCTTGCCGCAATGGGCGAATGGGACAGGGCGGCAACAGCTCTTAATCCTTTACTGTCAAAATCACTCCGCGCCCGTTTTTTAAATACCGTAATTAACGCGATTAAAACAGGCGATTTATCAACGCTTGGCTCTCTTGCCGATAATCCCGAATATTCGGGGTTAAAAGTTGAAATTTTATTTGTTCTATGGAAACTGACGCAAGGCGACTTATCGGAAAAATGGCGGCAGCGTCTTATAAATGAAGAATTTAAACAAACTCCCGAAGGCATCCTTGCCGCCGGTAAACCTTCCGCGGTTATTAAACCAAGCCCGTTTTGGCTGTTCGCTGGCGGCCTTGATTCCCTCCCCGTCCTTGCAAGCGAAAAACCAAGTGAAACAACAACAGCGCAAGCAACTCCTTCTTCTCAAACCGCTGTTTCTCAATCTACAAAACTGCAAACAGGCGTTTTCAGCCGCGAGACTAACGCGCAAGCTCAGGCGGCAAAACTCAGGCAAGCCGGTTTCTCCCCCTCAATAGAAAAGCGCGTTATTAATAGCAATGAAATGTGGACGGTTACCGTAACCGTCGCGACAGACCAAGTAAGCGCCATAAGGGAATTGCGCGAAGCAGGATTTGAATCGTTTCCAGTAAAGCAGTGAGTAGTGAGCAGTGAGTAGTGAGCAATTAGCAGTGAGCAGTGAGCAATTAGCAGTGAGCAATTAGCAATGTTTTTGTCCGTTATCTTATCGTGAGAGCTTACGCATAGATAACAAACAACAACACTGCTCACTACTCACTGCTCACTGTTCACTGCTTTACTGCTCATTATTCCCTTTTTCCCTCTTTGTGTTCTTTGTGAGAATCCTTGCGAATAAGTCCTTGTGAATTTATCATAAAAAGAGTATAAAATAAAAACAAAGGAAGTACCCATGAAACAGTATACCCAAATGAACGCGGCTGAATTATCCGCGCTTAAAAAAGAGCTTGACGCGGATTTTTTAAAACACAAGGAAAAAGGCAAGAAACTCAACATGACACGAGGAGTTCCCTCCAACGAACAGTTGGCACTTTGTAATGGGTTGCTAACCTGCCTTTCGACTTATGATTACAAAGCCGAAAACGGAGCCGACTGCCGTAATTACGGCGGAGTTGACGGCATCCCCGAAATGAAAAAAATATTCGCCGACCTTCTGGAGCTTACGCCGGAAGAAGTTATAGTCGGCGGCAACTCTTCGCTTGCCCTGATGTTTGACAATGTGGCGGTTAATATGTCACACGGCGTAAGGGACGGGCAGCCGTGGCAGAGTCAGGGGCAGGTAAAATTTTTGTGTCCAGTTCCCGGTTACGACCGCCATTTTACAATATGCAAATATTTCCATATCGAGATGATACCTGTCGCGATGGGGAATGACGGCCCCGATATGGACGCGGTCGAAAAAGCAGTTAGTTCCGACCCTTTGATAAAAGGCATTTGGTGCGTACCCAAGTATTCAAACCCTACCGGCATAGTCTATTCCACCGAGACTGTAAATCGTTTCGCAAAACTGAAACCCGCAGCCGATGATTTCCGTATTTACTGGGACAACGCATACGGCTTTCATGATCTTGGAAACGCTAAGAGGATAATCCCGAATATCATCCGCCTGTGTGAAGAAGCCGGAAATCCGAATATGCCGCTTGTGTTCGCCTCTTTTTCAAAAGTCAGTTTTGCCGGCGCGTCCGTAACCTGCATGGCTTCTTCAAAATCCAATTGCGATTACATCCGCCAGCGGCTAATCGCGCAGACAATCGGGCCGGATAAATTAAACCAACTGCGCCATTCCCGTTTTTTCAAAGACGCCCGCGGCGTAATGGCGCACATGGAAAAACACGCGGCAATTTTAAAACCAAAGTTCGATCTTGTTACAGAAACCCTGCGCCGCGAATTAGGCGGCCTCGGTATCGCCGAATGGACGGAACCTGAGGGCGGCTACTTTGTAAGTTTTGACGCTCTTAAAGGCTGCGCGAAGAGAATCGTCTCTCTCTGCGCGGAAGCGGGCGTCGCCCTGACCCCCGCTGGCGCGACATTCCCCAACGGCAACGATCCTCAAGACAGAAACATCCGCATAGCCCCAACTTGCCCCCCGCTTGAAGAACTTGGGCAAGCGCTGGAAATTTTCTGCACCGCGGTAAAACTTGCGGCGGTAGAAAAACTGAAGAAGTGAGCAATGAGCAATTTTGTTGTTTGTGGGCGCGGTCTTTTGACAAGCCGCTATGCTTGCTAACTTCGCTCATTGTTCATTGCTCATTGCTCATTGCTCATTGCTAATTAGTCCCTTTTTCCCCCTTCGTGATCTTTGTACCTTTGTGCTCTTTGTATGAGGCTCTTCCCCAATAAATCAATTGACATAATTTCTTAAAAAGGATATAAAGAAATTAAATAAATACTCATGGAGGAAATATGAGCTACGTTGACAAAATTATCTCTATTATAGAAAAAAGGGATGCGGGGCAGCCTGAATTTTTACAGGCCGCTAAAGAAGTATTGGATTCGCTTAGGATCATTGTCGATCAGGACAACACCTATGAAAAAGCCGGGCTTTTGGAAAGATTGATAGAGCCGGAACGAGCTATTAGTTTCAGAGTCCCCTGGATTGACGATGCCGGTAAAGTGCAGGTAAACCGCGGGTACCGTGTGCAATTCAGCTCCGCAATCGGCCCGTACAAAGGCGGTTTGCGCTTCCATCCTTCGGTAACATTAAGCATTATTAAATTCCTGGGATTTGAGCAGATATTTAAAAACTCCCTGACAGGCCTTCCAATGGGCGGCGGCAAGGGCGGTTCCGATTTTGACCCCAAAGGAAAGAGCGATAACGAAGTAATGCGTTTCTGCCAGTCTTTTATGTCGGAGTTGTTCCGCCACATCGGGCCGGACACTGACGTTCCAGCCGGAGACATCGGCGTAGGCGGCAGGGAAATCGGTTTTATGTTCGGTCAGTATAAAAAACTAAGAAACGCTTTTCAAGGCGTTTTAACCGGAAAAGGGCTTGATTGGGGTGGAAGCCTTGTAAGAACCGAAGCCACAGGTTACGGTCTTGTTTATATCGTTGATGAATATTTGAATACAAAGGGAGACGATTTTAGAGGCAAGAAAGTCGCGATTTCAGGCAGCGGCAACGTCGCTATTTTCGCGGCGGAAAAAGCGCAGGCCCTGGGAGCGACAGTTATCAGCATGACCGACAGCAACGGCTCTATTTACGACAAAGACGGAATTAAACTCGACACCATAAAAGACATTAAAATTAACAACAGGGAAAGGCTTACAAAATACGCCGAAGCCCACAAATCGGCAGAATACAAAGAGACGGGAAAAGGCAAAGTATGGGATCTCCAGTGCGATATCGCCCTTCCATGCGCCACGCAGAACGAGCTTACGATTGACGATGCTAAAAAGCTTGCCGCCGCCGGATGCAAAGTTGTAGCCGAAGGCGCCAATATGCCTACAACCCTAGAAGCGACGGAATTCCTTCTTAGCAAGGGCATCGCATTCTTCCCGGGCAAAGCTTCAAACGCCGGAGGAGTAGCGACATCAGGTCTTGAAATGTGCCAGAACAGCGCCCGCCTTTCATGGACTTTTGAAGATGTTGACGCGAGGCTGAAAGTCATCATGGGTAACATTTTCAAGAAATTAGATGAATCCTCCAAAGAATATGGGAAACCCGGCAACTTTGTTGTCGGCGCGAACATAGCCGGCTTCAAGAAAGTAGCCAAAGCCATGCTCGAACAAGGGGTTATTTAATTAAGAGGAGTAGTAAGCGTAACAGGGGGTTCAAGCAGGTCTTGAACCCCGTTTATTCCCACTCTGACGCGGGAAAGAATCACAACCCCGGCGACAGCTTCGGCTTTATAAACAAGGCGGTTTTCATCCCCTCCTTCGGGGCGTAATTCCAGTAAATCGTTGTCATTTATCTTATAGAAAATATAGCGTCCTTTCCTTACATTTCCGACGGAAGTAATCGTATACTCGCCTGAATTGTTAAATTGAACTCTGCCCCAAGACGAGTCATAAGCCGCGTCAATTGTCGGTTTTAGCTGGGTTAATGTTTCCTTAAAATTGGCGGATCCCGCTCGGCGGTAGGAACCGTCCCATGAAGTGCCAGCTGTGATTCTAAGCCTGACATCCTCGGTAACGCGAAGCCTGATACTGTCCAGCGATTCAAGCTCTACTTCAATAAAGCGCAGTAATGTGCTTATCGATATATTTTGACTCCTAATATTTAAACCGTACCTTGACGGGGTGGAACTTTGCCAAGTAAAAACCTGTTGGGCTTCATCGCCAAAAAATATTATTTCTTTTTTTGTGGGATCAAAATAAATATACTGTTTTGTGTCTATTGTGCCTTGAGGGCTTACATAGTACCACAAATCGTTTATAAATTTTTCAAAAACGCCCGGAGCGCCGCTTAACAGTTCCCTGAGACGGCGCTGTTCAATTTGCGAACCGGGTATTCTGGACACGTTAATCTGCTCATATCTCTCACTGGCAGAGTTAAACGCGTAGATAGTCTCAATCTGATCCAGAATATTGGCCGACGCGCTGTCATGGCCGTAGGCGGCGATATTAAAACTCTGTCCTTTTGTTAATCCCTGCTGGTATGCCAACGAGCGCGTCGTTTGCTGTATTACAACTGAACCCGTACTCTGCAATTCCGCTATTTTTCTATAAGGCTGCCCTCTTGCCTGACCAGGGCTTCGCCTGAATATGGTCATTGTGTGTTCATTTTTTTGATTCATTCCGGTTACAATAATGCAGTTGTTTCTGTCCCCAATTAAGTCCTGGCTAAAAAGGGTGATGGTTTCACTTCGGCTTGCTATAGTAGGCGCGTTCCATATGCGTCTGTATCCGCGCGCGTTTTCATCATAACCCAAAAAGGTGATGAACACGGGGTCTGAGGCATTGGACGTGCGATATACTACAAATTGCTCTTCCGGTATATTTTCTTCGCTCTCCTTGTTCAGCGTAGCTATTACCGTTTCCCCGCTTTCCAGCGGTATTTTAGTGCTGATGGTTTCATCCCAATCCATTTGCCCGGATTGTTCGGCGGATGAATACATGTATGTCTCTTTTGGAATTACTATTTTTGTCCTGACATTTTCATCCGCTTTGGAGCTAAAAATCCGCTTCCATAGTCCGGTCGCCAAAAAAATTATTAACAGTACGGACAATACGGCAATGCCTATGGAAAAATAAATAAACGTTTTTTTCATTTATGCTAATTACACTATCACATATTTAACCGCGATTCTACAACGCGGCTATTTGGTAAAGAACGCCGC
>NZ_BDHE01000025.1:0-8153 GCF_054786175.1 Treponema sp. R8-4-B8 | reverse complement strand
CCCGTATTCAAGGAGCGATATTTACGTGCCGTTTGGAAACCCTTCGTCTAACCACCGCGAAGGACGATACGCGAAGCAAGCCCTTGAAGACGCGAGAAAGCGGTGCGCTTGTGTTTTAAACGTGCCGCCTGAAACTCTGTACTTGACGTCCGGCGGGACCGAGTCCAACAGTATCGCGCTTTTTTCCAATCTGACGCGTCCAGGAAAAGGAAGGGTAATTTCATCTCTTGCGGAACATTCTTCGGTAAGGGAGGGAATGGAAACTTTGGACAAAATAGGAAAATCAACCGGCAGTATTGCGGTTGATTCTACGGGAAGGGTGACAGCCGAAACTTTTACAAAAGCGCTTGATAAATACGGCGATGTTCGTTTCGCGTCTATTATGTCGGTAAATAACGAGACTGGAGCCGTAACCGACATTGCTTCTTTAAGGGAAGCGCTACAAAAAAGAAATGAATCGGCGCCAATACATTTTCACTGCGATCTTGTGCAGGCGATTGGAAAGATACCGGTTGACATTTCAAATTGGGAAATTGATTCCGCTTCAATAAGCGCCCATAAAATTTCAGGACCGCGCGGGATTGGGCTTTTATATCTGAAAAAACCTTTGGATGCGTTTTACACGGGAGGCGGTCAGGAAAAAGGGATAAGGGGCGGAACTGAAAACACTCAAGGAGCGGTAGAACTGGCGGATTGCCTTACGCGGTATGCGAACACGGAAACGGTACAAATTGAGTATGAACGCGCAAAAGCCCGATGGAAAAAACTGATGACTTCTCTTGCGGCAATAAAACGCTGTACTTTCATTCCCTCCTGTCGCGTCCCTGAAGACAATAGATTTTCTCCCTACATATTACAAGCCGCTTTTAAAGACATCCCCGGCGAAGTTATGGCGCGCGCCCTTGACGACCTTGGTTTCGCGATTTCAACAGGATCGGCTTGCTCGTCATCGTCTCCCGAACGCCCCGTCCTTGCCGCGATGGGCGTTGAAGAAAATTTAAGAATCGAAGGCATTCGCGTCTCACAGGGGTACGCCACTACTGACGAAGAAATCGAGCTTTTTTTAGGCGCGGTCGCGGAGGTGTTAAAATTTCTGTAAGCAATTGGCTTTTAAAACCCGCGGAACTTACCCTTAAAGGCGATAACATAAAAAGTTTTGAAGGAGCGTTAAAGCACAACATAAAACAACTGCTTTGCGAAACGGGCGGCATAAAATTAAAATTCACAGCCGGCCGTTATTACATTCAAGCCCCACAAGAAAAATCACAGGAAATAGAGAACGTTCTTTCCCACTTAATTGGAATTTCAGGCTGGGCAAAAATTACCACTTGCGAAAAAACACCCGCCGCCGTTCTTGCCGCCTGTGTTGAAGAGGGAAAAAAACTCAGAGAGAGAGGGATAAAAACTTTTAAGATTGACGCGCGAAGGACAGATAAAAGTTTTCCTTTTACTTCTTACGAGTTATGCTGTAACGCGGGTGCGGCTATTACGGACGCGTTTAGCGATATGAAAGTTGATATTCACTCTCCCGATGACATAATAAAAATTGAAATCCGCGAAAAAGCGTTGATTTACTCGGGCGGCAAAAAGGGATTGGGCGGCCTTCCCGTCGGCACCGCAGGAAGAGGAATGTTATTGTTATCCGGGGGAATAGATTCTCCTGTCGCCGGTTTTATGATGGCGGCGCGTGGAATGATCATAGACGCGATTCATTTTCACTCCTACCCCTACACTTCTCTGGAAGCAAAACAAAAAGTTATCGATCTCGCTAAAATTACAGGCGCGTACTGCATGGGGATTAATCTCTATATTTTAAATTTTACCAAAGCGCAGATGAGAATAAAAGAACGCGCCCCTATTCAATGGACTACTGTCCTGTTACGCATGGCGATGATGGAAGCCGCGCAAAAAGCCGCGCAAAAAACAAAATGCAAGTGCCTGATTACGGGCGAAAGTTTGTCGCAAGTGGCAAGCCAAACGATAGAAAATTTAACATGCACTCAAAGCAGGGTAATAGTCCCCGTTATTCGCCCTTTGATTGGTTTCAGTAAGGAAGACATCATAAAAAAAGCAAGGCAAATCGGCACCTTTGAAATTTCAATACAGCCCTATCAGGACTGCTGTACCCTATTCAGCCCCCCGCACCCGGTGCTGCACGGCAATGTTACGGAGGCGAATGAGTTATACGAAAAGCTGGAACTTGAAGAGCTAATTGATGAAGCGCTTGAAGGGTATGAGTTGGTTAAATAAATTTTTTTTATAATTCTAAATGCATCCGAACTGTTTCTGCTACTTTTGCCATATCAGAGGAATTTAACGCTCCGATATAATTCTTTAAGCGGTTTTTATCAGCAGTCATTATTTGATCAGCCATTAGTTTACCTGTCTTTCCATTTATATTAACCAATGTATTACCCGGATAAATCCGAGATATATTACTGGTGAAAGGAACAACCACAACACGCGAAAGAGCAATATTTGAAGCGTCATTACTTATGATGACAGCCGGTCTTGTTTTTCTGGTTTCGCTTCCTGAAGCCGGCTCAAAATCAACCCACCAAACTTCACCGCGTTTCATCGTCAATTCCATTCATTAGTCCGTTACACCATTCCATAGCTTCCCGTTCATATTCTTCATCAGCCGCCATTGCTTTGTAACCGGCTTCCAATTCTTCTTGGGTATATGTACGCTTAGAAGATCGGGCTTGAATAAACTCGGCTAACAAATTTCCTATGGTTTGTTTCTCGACCATAGATACTAGAGTATTATAAAGTGTTTCATCAACATTTAATGTCAGTTCACGCATCATTTTTTTGCCTCCTGCTTATCAACCTTATTGTACAAGTTACATAATTATCTTGCAAGCCATAAAACATCAAAGTAAGCGGCTTGTTGTTGTTCGTGGTAGAATTCTTTAATAATTCTTAAAGGAACGAAACATCAATCCCTGAATAGTCGTTAGCTATAGTAAGGGAATCAAAAACTTGAGAAATTTGCCCCCGATGATGAGTGTTGTGAACGACAAGCTGGCTCAGCATGAAAGACAACGGCACTGAAGCGGGATTTCCCCCGTACCATTCAGTTTTAACAGGAAGGTTAAGATCGGACTCGCTTAATGCTTCGGCCATACCAACATAAGCCGCGTCAACCGTATTAAGCACGGATTCCAGTTCTTTCCACTGCGTGTCGCTTAACGCCCCTTCAGGCAGTTTTGGAAGAGATTCTATCGCTGAGATTGCATTTACCGCCGCCGCGTTGCCGCTCAAAGAGGCTTTAAACATCCCTAGAAAAAACCGTGTTCCACCAATAATATGACGTAGTAGCGCTGAAAGGCTCCTGTAGAAACTTCCCCTGTCCATTTCACGCTCGTCATTGCTCATTTGATCCATGAGCCCAAAAATAGTCTTGTTACCCGCCTGATTATATTTGGCGTAAATTTTTGCTTCGTTCATGTTTTTCTCCTTTTGTAGATGATAGCATATAATCGCTTATTTTGGAAGAAATTTATTCGAAAGAGTTCTCACTAAGATCACAAAGGAACAAAGAACACAAAGGGAAGAATTTGTGGGTTCTTGTCCGTTATCTTATCATGAAGTCCACGCATTAATAACGAACAACAACATTGCTCACTGCTCACTGCTCACTGCTAATTGCTCCCTGTTCGTGTTGGTTCGTGGTAGAATCTCTTTTCCAACTAATTCCTAAAACTATGAATAGGCGCGGGGATTCTTCCGCCTCGGTTAATAAAAGCGTCGCTATTTGCACTGTTCACCGCCATTATTGGGGAGCCTCCTAAAAGGCCGCCGAATTCCGCCCATTCGCCTGATTTCTTGCCGGGGACGGGGATTACGCGCACCGCGGTTGTTTTGTTGTTCACCATGCCTATTGCCATCTCGTCGGCGATAATTGCGGCGATTGTCGCCGCTGACGTGTCGCCGGGGAGGGGAATCATGTCCAGCCCTACGGAGCAGACGCAGGTCATAGCTTCCAGTTTATCTAGGGAGAGGGAGCCGCTTTTTACTGCCGCCACCATGCCTTCGTCTTCAGAGACGGGGATAAAGGCGCCGGAAAAGCCGCCTACATGGATAGACGCCATTACGCCGCCTTTTTTTACCATGTCGGTTAACATCGCTAAAGCGGCGGTCGTTCCGTGGGTACCGGCGGCTTCAAGGCCTATTTCTTCAAGTATTCGCGCTACAGAGTCCCCTACCGCCGGAGTCGGCGCAAGTGAAAGGTCTAAAATGCCGAATGGGACTCCTATGCGGCGGGCGGCTTCAAACCCGACAAGCTGGCCCATGCGCGTTATTTTAAAAGCGGTCTTTTTGATAGTGTCAGCTAACGCGTCAAAACTCATTTCGCGGCAGTTTTCAATGGCGGCTTTTATTACGCCGGGGCCGGAGACTCCAACATTAAGTACGCTCTCCGCCTCCCCTACCCCGTGAAAAGCTCCCGCCATAAAGGGATTGTCTTCGGGAGCGTTGCAAAAGACAACCAGTTTCGCGCAGCCTATGCCTGATTTGTCCGCGGTCGCTTCGGCTGTTTTTTTAATTATTTCGCCCATAAGACGCACCGCGTCCATGTTAATGCCGCTCTTTGTAGAGGCGACGTTTACGGAAGCGCAGGTTCTTTCAGTCGCGGAAAGCGCGTCCGGCAAAGACTTAATCAATTTCTCATCGCCCAATGAAATCCCCTTTTGAACAAGAGCGGAAAAGCCGCCGATAAAATCAACGCCAAGTTCTTTCGCCGTTTCATCCAATGTTTTAGCAAACGGCGTATAATTTTCTTCATCGCATGAGGCGGCGATTAAGGAAATTGGCGTAACGGAGATGCGTTTGTTGATTATCGGTATGCCATATTCAGTTTCAATATCACAGCCCGTTTTTACAAGCGGACCGGCGACGCGCAAAAGTTTTTCCCGTATCTTTTTTCGCGTAACATCTCCCGTTGAACTTATGCAATCCAACAAAGAAACGCCAAGCGTTATGGCGCGTATGTCCAACTTGTAGCGCATAAACATATCAACAGTTTCTTTAATCTCAAACGGCGTAAATAGCATTTTATATCCTATGCATAGCGGAAAAAACTTTTTCGTGCATAAGGCTTATGCTTACATTTAACGTATCTCCAAGAGAGGAAAGTTCTTTCTTTATTTCTTCCAGCGCCTTGGAACAGGAGGATAAATTGATCATCATCATCATTACAAAGTTTCCGCTTAAAATTGTTTGAGAAATATCTTCGATATTAATATTCCGTTCCGCCAAGAACGCGGAAACTTTCGCTATTATTCCAACCTTGTCCGTTCCTACGACCGTAATTATAGCGTTCATAGGCTTCTTAGAATCCTCTCCGCCTCCGCCTTGCCGGAATAATTGGGGTTTCTGCTGACCAAGTCTTGCAAATAACGTTTCGCGTCAGCGTTCTGCCCGAGAGTTACGCACGTCATTCCAAGTTCGTACATGGCGTCCCAGTTGTCGGGCGCAAGGCGCAACACCGCCTGATAGGCATTTTGCGCTTTTTGAAGATCGCCCAATCCCGCATAGGCGCGCGCGAGATTAAGACGCGCTACGGAATCATTGGGCCTTATATTCAAAGCGCGTTCATAATAGATAATACTCGAAGACCAAATTTCCTGTTTCGCGTAAACCGCGCCTAAATTGTTATTCACCTCAAAGTTAGAAGAATCAATCGCGTAACCTTCATTAAGCCATGAAATAGCTTCCGTATAATTTCCGTTGGCAAGATATATGCTTCCAAGATTAATTCTGGGACGCAGGTATTTCGCATCCAAAGACGCCGCTTTTTTATACGCCGCGACAGCCTGATCAAAAGCGCCAAGCGCTTCACAGGCAAGCCCTAAAGTGTACACATAAACCGCGTTGGAAGGATTCGCGTCCACGGCTAACTTCGCGAAATTAAGCGCCTCTGTATTTTTTTTAAGTTCCAGCTTGACTACGGCCATATTGTAATTTGTCTGGGGATCGGAAGGATTATTTTTCATCGCCCTTGTAAAAATAGTTTCCGCTTCCGTATAGTTGCCAGCCTGACTGTACGCCGCGGCCAATTCGCACATCGCGCTAAAATCGTTGGGACTGTACTGTAACGCGCTTGTAAATGATTTAATCGCGCCGTTAGTATCCCCTTTTGCCAAAAGAAGCCTGCCTATTTCACGGTGCGCTGCCGCATAATCAGCTTTTATCTCGACAGCCTGCCTGTACGCGGCAAGCGCATCGTCAAGACGGTTCAACGCGCGTAACGTACCGCCAAGATTGTACCACGACGCTTCAAAGCGGGGATTAATTTTTACAGCCGATTGAAAACTGTCTCTTGCTTCAGAATAACGCTTCGCCAGAAATAACATTCTTCCCAAGTCATGAAAGTACATGAAATTTGAAGGATCAAGACGCGCCGCCTCCCTAAATTCGTTTATCGCTTTTTCAGTCTGATTAGCGTCGCGCGCGATACGCCCAAGAACATAATGCGGCAGCGCCTGAGTGGGATCTTTTGTTATGGCTTCGGTCGCCAATTGCGACGCGTGGTTAAGAGCTTCCCGCCCGGAACTGTTGTTGGAGTTCCTCGCGCTGAAATCATAATAAGCGTCCGCCATTTCAGAGAGTTTTTGAGCGTCAAAGCGCGTTTCACTTGGAGGGATTAATCTTCTAGCTTCGTTAAATAATTGGGTTCCTCCATGCAGATCATCGGCGGCAAGCCTCGCCTTGCCGTCAGCGACAAGATTATTTACCTTCCGCATTATTTCCTGCATTTCACGGCTTGCTTTAGCGAGTTCTTCTTCCTGCGCTTTTTTTCTTGCCTGCTCGGCTTCGGCTGCCGCTCTGCGCTCCGCAGCGGCTTCAGCTTCAGCCGCCGATTTTGAAGACGCGTCCGCTCCAGCCCTTTGAATGCTGGAAGCGATCACGGCGTTTTGCCGCTGCTGCTCCTCAAGGAATCTTCGTTGAGCTTCAAGCAGTGCGTCCGTCCTGTCGCTGCTATTTCCGCCGCCGCTGCCGCTGCTTCTATCCAAGCTCAGTATGGCGCGTTGAAGAGCGATGGCCTCTTCATCATCGGGATTATCAATTAAAATGCCGTCAAGAAGATTTAACGCCCTTTCATATTCACCGCTTTGCGCGTAAGTATTGGCGAGTTTTATTATATTATTTCTTCTCGCGTCAGCGCCGGTTTTTGTAATATCAATATCTTCCGCGCCTTTTTTACGGAGCGTTAAAAAAAGTATCAGCCCCGTAACGAGCAGAACAAGCAAAACTCCGCCTGAAATTAAAAGAATCTTTTTTTGTTGTTGCGTCATTTATATTCCCCCCCTATCCTGTTAGTTGTGTTACTCTAACACAAATTCACCGTCATAATTTTCTACGCTTTCCGTACCGGAAGAAATTCCCTTGCTGGAATCAACAACCGATTGAAGCGAGGCGGAAACCGAATCTAAAAGCCTTTGCCTTTCTTCGGCGATTCTGCGCGCCTCTTCTTCCGCCATGAGCCTTTTCATTTCCGCTTCCGCGGCTTCAGTTCGGATCAAGTTTACAAGCTGTTCAATCTTAGCGCGTTGTTTAGAACGCGGGTCCAACCTTAAATACTGCTCATAGTCAGAAATAGCGTTTTTCAAATTCCCCGTTTTAACGCGGGTGTTAGCCCTGCCAAGATACGCGTTAGGATAATTTGAATCAAAACCAATCGCCTGAGTATAGTACTGTTCGGCAGTATCAATACTTCCCTTTTGAAAATAAACATTACCCAGATTATTCGCGACATTGGCTGAGAAATTTCCCGCCGACGGCAAAATCCGCCTGTAAATAGATATGGCGTCTTCCGCCCTGCCAATCTGTTCATATACAATACCCAAGTAAATATACGCGACAGGATTACCGGGATCGTCGGAAATCGCGCGAATAAGGAAACTCTCCGCCTGAGCAGGCTGATTTCTCATCAGCAGTTCCTCGCCCTTCGCGAAGTTCGACTGCCCATAGCAAAGACCGGCAAAAAATAATATCACCCAAATCAAAATTATTTTTTTTGTCATCTTTCCCTTCCTATACTCAATAATATATAATATATATTAAATATTATCGACAAAAAAGGACTTTGTATTGAAAATACTGTGTATTTCTGACAAAATTGACCCTCAAATCTACTCTCCGCGGGT
>NZ_BDHE01000024.1:0-11772 GCF_054786175.1 Treponema sp. R8-4-B8 | reverse complement strand
TGTGTGGTGGTGCGGGGGGGGGGTGGGGGGGGGGGGGGGGGGAAATTAAACGCACGCCGCCTAAGGCGTGTAGATGAACCAAATCAAAACGCCCCGGCGCCGAACAGCGTACCCCAGATGAATAAACTGAGGCGGGATTTATCCCGCCGTCCGCGCCGCGGCGCTCAATCATGCACGCCGAAGGCGTGTGGATGGATAATGCGGCACAGCGTGGCGCTAAATAAAATCCCCATTTAGAATAAACGCGCCGAACCTTTAGGTGAGGCAGTGCGCCCGGACCAGAGCGAGGTATGCAACACTGTTTAGAAATGTATTTAATAGCCATTAAAACCCCTCACTTTCATTGTCTGCGCTTTGAAGATTTTTTGTAAGCAACGGTTTTTGTGTCGGGAATTGGGTATTTATAGCCACTTTTTGCCTCATTAAGAGTATTTTAGTATTTTTAGGGGGAGTTTGTCAATGGCAATTCGGCTAGACCGGATAGCTACTTCGGCAGCAAAAGGAGTCACTTCCTAATCTGTTGAAACACTTGCTCTGTTTCAACACGGTTGGAGGTGACACCATATAGGAATTGACCGCAAAATGAACTAAAACGACAAATCATAATAGGCTCTATTTTCCTTTTGTTTTGATTATTTTTTCCCTTGACAAACCCTATTTAATAGGGTATATTCAAAGATAGAAATATGACTCGTGAATTTGTAATGATGCCGGAGTTTGATCGCCAATGGCAAAAAATGGGCTTGGGCGACAATGAACTCCGTCAACTTCAAGAAACCTTGCTGGAAAATCCGAAAGCAGGGGATGTAATCCGTGGAACAAAAAAGCTGCGTAAAATACGCATCGCTTTTGAGGGAAAGGGGAAAAGCGGAAGCGGCAGGGTCGCTTATGTGGACTTTGCTTTTTATGAGACAATTTATCTCATAACCGCCTATCCCAAAAATGAGAAAGACAATCTATCAAAAGCCGAGCGAAACGTAATCGCCAAAATCATTGTCCGGCTGGAACAAGGATTGAAAGAACAGGAGAATAAAAAATGAACGTTTACGAAAGTATTATAAAAGGCTTGACCGAAGCCGAAGATTATCAACAAGGAAAAATTCACGCCAGAAAAACTAAACTGACAATAAAACCGGTAGCCGCTTTCAACACCGAAGACATCAAGCGGATACGCAAAAAAACCGGATTAAGTCAGGTAGTTTTTGCCAGTTCGCTTGGCGTCTCACCCAAAACAGTAGAAGCATGGGAAAACGGCAGAAATAAACCTGAAGGAGCCTCTCGCCGTCTGCTTGAAGTCGTCAGAGATGACCCTGCGTTTTTGAGACGGTTTCAGGCTTGAGGCATATCGTAATAATCAACACTAAGTATTTCCAACAAGGAAGGTGTTATGGAAAATAACGATAAAAAGGACATTATAAAAAGTTCATTATTTAGTCCTATAAACGTAAACGCAGTGTAGCTGACACCACTTTTCCCTAGCGTCGTTATACGACATTTATACGCTAGCGGTAGTGTCTATTGTTAATTGCTAATTAGATAATTGCTCATTACCGCTATAAGATGTATGCCCAAACCCAAAATATTGAAAAAATTCCTCGTCTGACCACTAAAACACATAATCAAAAATATCACCGTAAACAAATTTATCTATGTGTTTTAGTGGTCAGATAAAAGCCGGGCATACGCAAAGCTCTGCTACAGAACTAAATGCTCATTACCGCTTGAAGATGTATGCCCAATAAAATCCTTGAGTACAGGTGGGCAGGCTGCGTGCGATGTAAAAACGTCTTTCGGGCGTTCCCCGCCGTAGAGACTTTGGAATAAAACAAAGAAAATTCAGAGAAAAAACGTTCGGCGACATACCATAGATAAGGCTTTCTACCCACCGCTGTTTAGTCGCCGAAAGGCTCACAGCCAAATAAACGCACGGCGTAGCCGTGTAGATCAATAATGCCGCACGCTGAGAGCACCAAAAAATGCCGCAGTCCCCAATAAAAGCAAGGCCGCCTTTAGGTGGCCGTCAGTGCGAGGCGGACTCTTACGAAGTTTTTACAGCGTGCGCAGCCTGCCCGCCTGTACTAAATAAATCCTTTGGGCATACATCGTGTTGAGGAGAGGGAGAGAGCGGTTTTAAAAAGCCGTAAAAAGTGGTATATTATAAGCAGGAGAAAAACATGGAAGCAGTACAAACAACAAGGCATCCGCAGGATGCCATGAATCCTACAGATGCCAATCCACCAAGTTTTGAAACCGTGTGGGCATTATTTCAGGAAGTAGGCGAAAAACAAAAGGAAACTGACCGCCTAATGAAAGAATGGCAGCGGGAAATGAAAGAAAACGCGGAACGGCTCGACAAACAAATGAAAGAAAGCGCGGAACGGCTCGACAAACAAATGCAGAAAACTGATAGTCAACTAGGTAAACTCGGCAAACGAATGGGTGAAATTGTTGAATATATGGTTGCGCCCAATCTTAGGGAGAAATTTAGAGAATTAGGATATGATTTTCCCCAAGCGAATCCAAATTCCGATGTTTCAGATCGTAAAAATAATATACACTTTGAAATTGATGTTAAACTGGAAAATGGCGATAAAGCCATGCTTGTCGAAGTAAAAACCAAACCCACCACCGAAGATGTGCAGGATCATATTAAGCGCCTCGAAAAAATGCGTAAATATGCCGATTTACACGGTGACAAACGTACTTTTTTGGGAGCTGTCGCGGGGGTAGTAATGACGGACAATGTAAAAGAATATGTATTAAAACAAGGCCTTTTTGTTATAGAACCCTCCGGAGAAACTTTTAATATTATTCCGCCGAATAATAAACCCAAAGAATGGTAATATAATAATCATGTTCCATGCCGCTTTTACCGCTAGAAGATGTATGCCCAATAAATCCTTAAGTACAGGGTAATCCGGCTACGCCAGATAGCGGCTAAAAGGCTACGCATTTTAACTAAGGAGTTTTGCTAAAGAGAAAGCTCTGTTACTTTCGGGTGATAAAGAGCCGCTTATCGGCTGTTTTTTAATTTGTTAGTAACAAAAAAAAGTACTCCGCTAGTGATTAATAAAGCAACTGTTAAAATGATTTGCCATGCCATGAAATTACCCTCCTAACCATGTTTTAAGTATATCAATAACTGAAATTAAACCAAGTATTCCCGCACCAGTAGCCGCACCGTTTCCAACTCTAACCAGTATAGACGGTTGTTTGTTGGCAATTTCCAACAGGGAAATAATTTTGTCCAGACATTCCATTTGATTTATCATCCATACAAAATAATCATACTCCGTTTTTGATAAAATGGCAAGATTGGTTTAAAATACTAATTAGCGTTAGAAGATGCTATCTACTGGTTCGTGTTGGTTCGTGGTAAAAATTCTTCTTATTGTACACCCCTACTCTATCGTCCCGCCGCCTACTACAATATCCCCGTCGTACATAACAACCGCCTGCCCCGGAGTAATCGCGCGTTGGGGCGAATCAAATTCAACGTGTAGGCTGTCATTCCCTGTTTGTTCCACAACCGCGCTTTGGGCAGCCTGCAAGTAGCGGGTTTTTACCATTACGCGTAACGGTTTTTTTAAGTCTTCACAGGCGATAAGATTGATGTTTTTGGCGGATAGCGATTTGCAAAAAAGAGCGTTGTCTGCGCCAAGCGTTACGGTATTGTTAGCGGTTGACTTTTCTGTGACATAAACAGGATAATTGGCGGCGACGCCCAATCCGCGCCTCTGCCCGATTGTGTAGCGGATAAGGCCTTTGTGCGTGCCGATTTTTTTCCCTTCCATGTCGATAATGTCGCCGGGCGGGTATGTTTTGCCTGTGTAGTTTTCTATAAAATTGCCGTAGTCGCCGTCGGGGACAAAACAGATGTCCTGGCTCTCCCCCTTTGCAGCGTTTACAAATTTTTTCTCTTCGGCAATTTTACGCACCTCATTTTTAGAAAGCCCGCCAAGAGGGAAAAGGGAACATTGGAGCTGTTTTTGGGTAAGGCAATAAAGTACATAACTTTGATCTTTTTTTTCATCTAACGCTTTTAAAAGCAAATATCTGCCGCTTACGTCTTTTGTGACACGCGCGTAGTGGCCTGTAACAAGATAGTCAAAATCAAGCTGGCGCGCGCGAAGTAGGAGCAGATTAAACTTTATATGGCGGTTACATTCAATGCAGGGGTTGGGAGTCGCGCCTTGTTCGTAAGTTTCTATAAAATGGCGGATTACCTGTTTGTCAAATTCTTCGGTAAAATTCAGGACATAGTGATCCATGCCTAGGTTGAAAGCCACGTTTTTCGCGTCATTTACGTCCGCAAGCGAACAACAGCGGCTTTCACCCTTGTAAAGTTTAAGCGTTATGCCGACGCATTGAAAACCCTTCTCAAGCATAAGGGCGGCGGCGACAGAACTGTCAACGCCGCCCGACATGGCGATTATCGCTTTTTCAACCATACTTACTTTAACGAATGATCCCGCTTCCGCGATTAATAATTTTGCGCCCTAATCTGAAAATACGCTTTTGGATGTTTGCACACGGGACACGCGTCCGGAGCTTTCTTGCCAACGACAATGTGTCCGCAGTTGGAACATTGCCAAACCTGATCGCCGTCGCGTGAAAACACAAGGCCGCCTTCGACATTGGCAAGCAGTTTGCGGTATCGCTCTTCGTGCTCTTTCTCTATTTTGCCGACCATTTTAAATAATTCGGCGATATGGTCAAAGCCTTCTTCTTTAGCGGTTTTCTCGAAACCGGCGTACATATCAGTCCATTCATAGTTTTCACCGTCCGCCGCGGCTTTAAGATTATCGGTGGTCGGCGGAACATTATCGTTATGTAAAAATTTAAACCAAATTTTTGCGTGTTCCTTTTCGTTAAACGCGGTCTCGCGGAAAATCGCGCCAATCTGCTGATAACCTTCTTTTTCCGCTTTTGACGCGAAGTACTGATACTTAACATGCGCCTGGGACTCGCCTGCAAACGCAGCCTGTAAATTTTTCTCTGTCTTTGAACCTTTTAATTCAGCCATAATATTCTCCTTTAAATTAAATATACTTGTCCGTAAACTTCAAGCCTTAGCCCGGTTTCGCGAACAATTTCAGTATAAAATAAAAAAACGATGTAAACAAGCTATAATTTCTTTTATAAGGAAATTTTTCAGAAACTGAAGTTTTTGAAAAACTTAATATTTTATTTTCTTTATAAACAAATTCGCCGCTTCAATTCCAAAAACAACTACTGCCGTTACAATCGCTCCCGCGATTACTACGCCTAAAATTACAGCCGCCATTGCGCGTTTTTTACTGACGCCCAGTATCCACGCGCCAAGCGTTCCCGTCCACGCGCCCGTTATAGGCAGGGGAATCGCCACAAATACGGCGATGCCAAGCCATCCCCATTTTTCAAGTTTTTCGGAAAGTTTATTACGCGCTTTTTCAACAAAATGGTTAAAAAAACTTTTATACCAGCGAAAACCTTTGTCTTCGCTTTCGCCATACAAAAATTTATGTACAGTCGCGAGAAATATCCAGCAGGCGGGAGCGACAAGGGCGTTCAATACAACCGCAAACAGATAAGCCCAATACCAGCTTATGCCATTCGCAATCGCAAACGGTATCGCGCCACGTAGTTCGGAAATAGGCATAAAGGACAGAAACGCGGTAATTGACAATATTAAAGGAAGGCTCATTAATTGCTCCAAAGAGAAGGCGGGTATACGCCGGAAGATATTAATTCTTCAATTTTTTTAATCGCGGCCTCTTTGTCTTCTTTGTATGTTACGCCAAACCAATTTGAACCGGCAGGGAGGACTTTAATTTTGACGCTGCCATGTTTAATAAAATAATCCACGGCTTTGGGAATAAAACATTCGTTTTTAATCTGTCCTTTAACATCCGCCGCGAAAGTTTTTAAAAATTCATCAAAATATTTTTTATATTCGGGAATTATATCTGGCGAAAAGCCCCAGAAATTCATTGATACGGGAGTATCAGGGGCAAGCTCGCGGATTGAACCGTCAGGCGCGGTGTTAAAAATACGCCCGTTCTTTTGTTCGATGGCGGTCAATTCGTCCACGCTGACAAGGTAACCGTCATCAATTACGCATACGCCGCGCGCAACCGTACCCTGCGGACTAAGCGTTTTATCAAGGCGGTAAGGCACAATAGAAGCCGTATTAGCGTCAGGCCCGCAAAGATGTTTTCCCATAACGGCAAACGCTTCCCTGCCGTAAAAATCATCGGCGTTTATTACAGTGAAAGGCGCGTCAATTTTATCCGCCGCGCAGAGCAGGGCATGTCCGGTACCCCAGGGCTTGCTCCTTCCCGCTTCTTGCGCGGCGCGAAAAATGTCAGGCGGTATCAAACTGTCAGGGTCCTGAAAAGCAAGACTGCTATTTACTTTTGAACCCATCCGCGCCAATACCAGATCGCGAAAATCTTTTTCTATATCATGACGAATAATAAAAACTATTTTTTCAAATCCTGATTTAACCGCGTCGTACACGGAATAATCAAGCAGCACTTCTCCGTTTTTTCCAAGTTTATCCATCTGCTTAAGCCCGCCGTAACGGCTTCCCATGCCCGCCGCAAGCACGACTAAAATCGGTCCTTTCATGATTTCTCCTCTTATTTTTTAACTTTAGTATATGTAAAAAATGAAAAAGTGTCAAAATCTTCGGTATTGGACAACTGCCAGCAAGTTGCGTCTATTTCCGGAAAAAACGCGTCTCCCTCATATTGTTTATGAACCACCGTTAATTCAATTTTGTCCGCCAGCTCAAGCGCCTGCCTGTAAACAGTCTCTCCGCCGATGATGAAGATTTTTTCATAGCCGGATAAATTCTCAACGGCGGCGGACAAAGAGGGAAAAATTTTTGCATCTTTGTTGATAGAGTTGTTAGCAGCCATTGTCTTGGAAACGACAACATTCAACCGCCCCGGAAGCGGCTTTACAGGCAAAGATTCCCACGTTTTTCTTCCCATAACGCAAGGCCACCCCTTAGTCAGTTTTTTAAACCGCGCCATGTCTTCCTTAATAGCCCACGGCAGAGCGTTATCTTTCCCAATAACTCTATTCTCCGACATTGCGGCAATAATAATTATTTCCCGCGGAATATTTTTTCTCATTCTAAACCGCTATATCAAACTTAATAGCCGGGTGGGGATCATACCCTTCGATGACCGAATCACCGTAATGCCAGTCAAAAACAGAAGTAAATTTTTCAGTCTTTATTCGCGGCAAAGTCTTTGGAACGCGCTCTATTTGCGCGCGAATACCCTCAAGATGATTCACGTAAATATGCGTATCCCCTAAAAAGCCAATCAGCTTACCCTCGCCAAGACCCGCTTCTTTCGCTAGAAGGTGAAGAAGGCATCCGTAACCGGCGATATTAAAGGGCAGCCCCAGAGCGACATCGACGGAACGCTGATTCCATAGAAGGTTCACTTTGCCGTCAATTACCGTTACCTGAAAAGCGTAATGGCACGGCGGCAACGCCATGCGCGGAAGGTCGATTGGGTTCCACGCGGTTACAATCATGCGCCTGTTATCGGTATCTGTTTTAAGAGTTTTTACCAGCATATCAAGTTGATCAATACCCTGTCCCCGCGCGGGAACGTTATGCGCCGTATAACTAGCGCCGAAACTGCGCCACTGCCATCCGTAAATAGGGCCAAGCTCGCGCTCTTTCATCATCTTTGCCTTCGTCTCTTCATCGTTACCATAAGCGACCACGTCAGAACTGCACCACTCGTCCCAGATATGGTTATTCCTCTCTTTAAGCCACTCTTTATCGGTAATGCCCTGAATAAAAAACTCCAATTCAGACGCAATCAGCCGGAAAGGAATTTTTTTTGTAGTCAGCAAAGGGAATCCCTCCGCCATATCATGCTCAAACATTGCTCCCGCAATAGTAAGAGCGTCAACCCCTGTACGGTTAGTTTTACGATAGCCGCTATTAAGAATTTTTTGAATAATATCAATATACGCTTTCATTTTTAGTACTTATAGTTTATACTCAAGCTTCATTACGGGCAAGCGTTAATAAGAAATCTTTACAATAAATTCGTAATACGCTATTATTTAATATGGACGAAAAACTTCTAGAGTGGACAGAAGAAGAGCGTAAACAGGTTTTTAAGTGCAGGGTGTTCTCTGTTTGGGAATCTCTTTGCAGACCGCCGGCGCAGAAAAATGGCAAACCTCATACTTTCTCGGTTATTGAGGCGAAGGACTGGGCTATTGTTGTGCCTGTTATCGAAGGCGAGCAGGGAAAGCAATTTGTCATGGTTAGGCAGTGGCGGCATGGAGCGCGAAGTCTAAGCCTTGAATTTCCCGGCGGCGTTTTTGAGGAGGGGGAAAATCCTAAAGACGCGGCAATCAGAGAACTGCGCGAGGAGACGGGATACGTTCCGCAGAAGATTGAAAAGATTGGGGAATTTAGCCCCAACCCGGCGATAATGTCCAACAGAACGCATTTTTTTCTCGCGCAAGAACTGACAAACTGCGGCAAGCAATCGCTTGACGAAGACGAGTATGTCGAAGTTGTTTTAGTAAATGCCGATGACGTAATTCAAGGTATGGGAAAAGAACCGTACATTCACGCGCTAATGGCTTCCGCCCTGGCGCTTTACCAAAAAAATGTTTAAAAAAGAGGTTCACCTTTAGGCAAACCTCTTATCAATATTAATCACTTGTTGGTGGGACTCCACATGCCTTGACGTTTTTCACCGCTGAGGGGGGGGATGTCCAATACCATGCCGGGTTCAATCAAATCGGGATTCGCGGGTTCAGGCATTTTATCTTTATTGGCGTCATATAGCACTTTCCATTGCCACGGATCTCCGTAAACCCACGGATAACCGGCGATAGTCCATAAACAATCCCTTTCTACTCTCCATGTCCTTACAGTATACTGACTTGCCAATGGGCCGCTGGGGACTGCAGGTTTGCCGGATGTTTGAAACGCAGTGAAAATCTCAATGGCTTTAATGGCTGAGTCAATAGAGTCGTTCCAGTTTTGATTGGTACGGGCTTCTACCGCGTTTTCATATTGCGTCTTTCCTTCAATGAAATTATTCGGAAACTTTGTGTCAAACTTGTTATCACTCGCCCATTTCATTAAACGCGCAGCTTCGGCGATAAGCTGATTGGAAACATATTCATCTGAGAGTTGGGCATAATGTACCGCTTCTTGGGCAAAACCGGCGGAAGCTTCATAGTCGCCGTAATCATAGGTTTCCGCAGCCAGTTTATTTAATTCAAGGCTGCGAAGATAAAATTCATTTTGGCTTATGCTAGTGGGAATTGCCGAATCATTATCATCCCCAACCGCGGCAAAATACGCGACAGATCTGTAAGCGGGAATAATTACATCCAGTTCCGGAATATCGGACTGGGCAAACGCTAAAACTGTAAAGAATATTGATATAATCAATACAAATAAAATTTTACGGTTCATCTTGAACCACCTCCTATAATTTTTTCAGCCTCTATGGCCGTTTCATTACTTTCTCCGATTTTTTCTCCGGCTATCTTCATAGCCTCCTCGGCTTTCATGCGTTTTTCTTCCGTCTCTTTTCTGGAAATAGCGTAATTCGCCTCGGCATCCACAAACGACAATGCCGCCTCAGAGTATTTTCCATCAGCATATAACGCTTTCGCGTCTTCAAGCGAAGCCTCGCCTTTACGGAACGTCTCACGGGACGCGATGTTTGCCTTGTCGGCTATAGCCAATTCCCTTTCTTTGGAAGCGGCATCCCTGCGTTCTGTGGAATAGACCGTCCATCCGTTTGAAAGCACAATATTGTAACGAAGTTGGGCTTCTTCCGCGTTAGCAAGAGCTTTATCTTTATCGCCCGCGTCATAAGCCGTTAGAGCGTTATGGGCGATTTCATCCGCCTTTATAAAATTATCATTATCATACTTTATAAAACCGCGGTTAATAATTTCCTGTCTTGTTAAATATGTTTTAGCGCCGGCTAAAAGGGTTTTATATTCATTCAACGCGGCGGCAGCGGTGTCTTTGGCCCCATAATAATCACCGGCTTCATATTTGTCCTGCGCGGCAAGGGATAAATCATCCGCCTTTTTTAAGTACTGCGGAAAAACATCGGTAAAGCCAGTAGCGATTAATTCTTCTCTTGTCCCCATTAATTCATCTTCTCTGGCCTGCGCGTAAAGCGGAACGGCTTTCTTAAAGAGCGCGTTATAAGCGTCCGCCGCTGCGTTAAACGAAGCGTCGTCATTTGCCGCGTTATATTGGGTTTCGGCCGCTTCCCACTCGCTTGGGAAATAAGTGTTGCTGTCAAAATCCATCGCCTGCTTTCTGGCCTGATCCGCTTTGGCCTTTACTTCGGCTGAAACTTTTGGAGCGGGTTCCGCCTTAGGCGTTGTTTTACAGGAAATACATATCAAAGCGATTGTTGACAGTATTAATAGAATAAAGAAAATCTTTCTTTTCATTAATCCCTCCTTATCGGGAACGAATTTTCGAATTTACCGATAGAGTATACACTAAATATACCACTTTTTCAAGCTGATTTTTTAATATTTTTGTGCTATTCTTTACTAAAATTTTAAGATAAGAGGTAGTAATTTTTATGGATAATTTCAGTTTTGAAGTGGTAAAGCATTTTGGGGTGATTTCCCAGGAAAAAAGCGGCTGGCAGAAAGAGCTTAATCTGGTGTCATGGAGCGGCAGAACGCCAAAACTCGATATTAGGGATTGGGCTCCAGGACGCGAGAAAATGGGCAAAGGAGTCACCCTTACGCAAGATGAAGCGGCTGAATTGATAAAATTGCTAACTTTAGCCACCGCTAAACAAGAATAGACTTGTTCGGGAACTGAAGTTTTGAACAACTCTAATAGCTAAAAGGCTATTGCCGAAATTTCGGCAATTTGGTATTTTATAGTTGTCTGATTTGTATAAATAGTCAGGCTAAATTTTTTAATATATGCCGAAAGAACATATTGATGTTCGGCAATAAAAGGAGATGTATATGGCAAAACAGTTAATGTTCAATGAAGATGCCCGGCGCAAGCTACTTGCCGGGGTTGAGCAGATTTCAAAGGCCGTCAAAGTAACGCTCGGCCCCAAGGGACGGAATGTCCTTCTGGACAAAAAATTCGGCGCCCCCACAGTAACAAAAGACGGGGTTTCAGTGGCAAAAGAAGTGGAACTTGCCGACCCATACGAAAATATGGGGGCGCAGTTACTGAAAGAAGTAGCCACCAAGACAAATGATGTCGCCGGAGACGGAACAACCACGGCGACAGTTCTGGCTTACTCGCTGGTAAAAGAAGGACTCAAGTCCGTCGCCGCAGGGATGACCCCAATCGAGCTAAAGCGCGGCATCGACAAAGCGGTGGAAATCGCTGTTGATGAAATTAAGAAAAATTCCAAACCTATCAAGGATAAGGAAGAAATTTCCCACGTCGCCTCGGTTTCCGCCAATAATGACAGCGAAATTGGAAACACAATCGCCGACGCGATGGAAAAAGTCGGCAAAGACGGAGTCATCACCGTGGAAGAAGCCAAAACAATGGAAACTTCCATTGAATTTGTAGAAGGTATGCAATTTGACCGCGGTTACATTTCAGCCTATTTCGTAACCGACCGCGACACCATGACAAGCGTCTACGAAGACGTTTATATTCTTATCCACGACAAAAAAGTTTCAAGCATGAAGGATATGCTTCCCTTGTTGGAAAAAGTCGCCCAAAGCGGCAAGCCCCTGCTCATCATCGCCGAAGACTGTGACGGCGAAGCCCTT
>NZ_BDHE01000023.1:0-13432 GCF_054786175.1 Treponema sp. R8-4-B8 | reverse complement strand
TCTCCAACGATCTTGACGAGAATATAATTGAAACGCTCGTGAAAGACGGCGCGCCCGTAAACAGTTGGGGAGTGGGAACCCGCCTTGTAACCGGCGATAACGCCGCCGCATTTACCGGCGTGTATAAACTTGCCGCCCTCAGAGGAAAATCAGGCGTAACCCATGTTACGCACGTTACCCCAGTTATGAAATTTTCAGATAACCCTGAAAAGACGACAAATCCAGGCATAAAACAAGTTTGGCGCATTAAGGATAAAAACGGAGCCGCAATAGCGGACGTGTTAAGCGTAGACGATGATGACGACGTATTAAAAGCCGGACAACGCTATTCCTTCTGGCACCCTTCCGCGGATTACCGTCATTTTGTTTACACCATCGAAGGAAGCGCGGCCGCGCTGTTGAAAAAACGCATTGAAAACGGCATCCTGACCGCGCAGCAGCCTCCGCTTGAGGAAATAAAAGCCTATGCCGCGTCAGATATTGAAAGTTTTGATTCGACTTATAAAAGGCTGTTGAATCCACATATTTACAAAGTTTCCATAACCGATAAATTGCGTTCTCTTAAACTTGAGTTGATACAGAAACTGTTAGGAAATTGAGAGCGATATTTCACAAAAAATATTTTTTATGATATAATGATCCCATGAATAACGTACAAATTAGATTTATCAATATTGATAAAAAGGTAGTCTGCCCTTACGGCACAATCGCTTTGACTCTAATTGAGAATTTTGGAATACCGCCTGAGAAAATTGCGGCAATCAAGGAAAATAACGAATTACGCCCCCTTGGAACGTCTTTGCTTGTGAACGCGGCGGTTGAGCCTGTCCTTATGGACTCTTCCGAAGGCGCTATGGTTTATCGTCGCACGCTTTCTTTTGTTCTTGCTATTGCGGCGCGGAAAATATTTCCAAAGGCCGGCGTGTATGTAGGACATTCGCTTGGAAACAGTTATTACTATACGTTAAGCTCAGGCGAAAAGCCGAACGAAAACGACGTTAAAGCCCTCGCCGATGAAATGCGTAATATTATTAAAGAAAATCTTCAGATAACGTTTAAATATCTTTCTTATGAAGAAGCCTTGCAGTTATTCAAAGAAAACAATCAGACTGACACGGTGCTTCTCCTTGATCATAGAAGCTCCCCGCTCATCAAGGTAAACGAATGTAAAGGTTATATGGATATTTATGTGCAGCCGCTTCTTTCGCATACCGGGCTTCTTAGCGTTTTTGAGCTTATGCCATATCAGGACGGTTTTTTGCTGCGCTTCCCAGGCATCGGCAAGGGTAATACAATCGACCCATTTGTTGATGAGCCTCAGCTTTTTCAGGTTTACAGCGATTATAAAAAATGGGGAAAAATTATCGGCGTGCGCGTCGTAGGGGAACTGAACGCCCGTATCGCCAACAGGAATTTTCAGGAGTATATCAGAATAGCGGAAGCCCATCAGGAAAGAATGTTAGGTGATATTGCCCGCCTCATTTGCAAAGAACGCGATAATATCAAAATGATTTTAATTGCCGGCCCTTCCAGTTCTGGAAAAACGACAAGCGCCAAACGTCTGGAAATTGAGCTTATGGTCTCAGGTTTAAAGCCAATCGCCATCAGTCTTGACGATTATTACAGGGGGACGAAGGAAGCTCCAAAGGATGAAAAAGGCGAGCCCGATTATGAATGTTTGGAAGCGCTTGACGTTCCGTTCTTTAACGAGCAGTTGCAGGCGCTCTACCGGGGAGAGGAAGTAACGCTTCCCGTATACGATTTTAAAACTGGCAGCCGCAGGGAAGGCGGCGGCAGAAAAATAAGGCTTGGAAAAAATAACGTTTTAATTGTCGAAGGCATTCACGGCCTTAATGAAGCGCTCACCTACAGCATCGACAGAAAAACAAAGTATAAAGTTTACGTGTCGGCGCTAACGCAGTTAAATCTTGACGATCACAACCGCATTCCAACAAGCGACAACAGGCTTCTAAGGCGCATGGTGCGCGATTCCCAATTCAGGGGGATGCAGGCGGCAGGCACTATTAAGATGTGGCCGAAAGTGCAAGCCGGGGAACGCAAGCATATTTTCCCGTTCCAAGACACCTCTGACACCGCTTTTAATACCGCGCTTGATTACGAGCTTTCAGTTTTAAAATACTACGCCGACCCGCTGTTACGCGTGATTAAACCGGGTATGACCGAATACGCCGAAGCGGTAAGACTGCTTGCCTTCCTTGAAAACTTTATCCCAATCCCGCCCCAGTATGTGCCTGGGACGAGTATCCTGCGCGAGTTTATCGGAGGGAGCGAGTTCAAATACTGATAAATACTTACAAAAAGAACTCTCGCAAAGGCGCAGGAGTCTGTAGGAAAAGTATTTTTCGCAAAGAATCTCACGCAAAGAACGCAAAGGCGCAAAGGACGCAAAGTTGTTGTTTGCAAGATCGTCGTTTTTCCTTCAATATTTGTAGTTAAAATAATATATTTAGTTAATAATGGGCTATCGGATAGGAACTTTGCGCCCTTTGCGTCTTCGCGCCTCTGCGAGATAAAATTTAAGAATAATGTTTTGTGAAATATTCTTAAAGACCCAGGGCGATACAAATTTTACTTTTAAATTCTTTTTCGGGTGTTTTATTTTTTAAATAGTCTGTAATTATTTGCCGTACTACGGGGGGGAAGCTGTTCCAGTAGCGCTCGGGCCATGCGCCCATTTCATCGCGGAGGCTTTTGTCTGTCGATTCATTCATTTCGCCGTGAGAGAAAGAGACAAATTGTTCAATCATGGAGAGGAGTATGTCGGGAGGTAGTGCGCTGCCCTGGCTGGTTTTTCCGATACCGTCGGGAAGCCATGCCTGGCATAGTTCGTTTCTCTGCTTGTCGTTAAGTTCGGGGGCGTGTTCTTTCAGTATTTTTAAAATCATTTCCTGAACTGACTTTTTCATGCTTTCGATGCCGCCGCTAATTCCCGCGTTGATTTTTTCAGTAATCTCTTTGGACATTCTTTGCGGGTCGGGCATATTGCCCACTGTTTTAAAAACCATTAAATCGCGATGGCGGCGCATGACCGCTTCCGCCAGCACTTCAATTGAAACGGCGTCGCTTTTATTGAGAATATAATCTAGCGTTTGTACCAGTTCGGGATCCGCCATTTGACAGGACTATACTTTTTTGGTGATATAGTCGCTTTTTAGGCACCTTGTGCAGACTTTCAGCTTCTTTGTAGTGCCGCCTACTTCGGTCTTTACATTTACCAAATTGGGTTTCCATGTCCTGCGTGTGCGGTTTTTGGCATGGCTCACTTTATTGCCGGTTACTGTATGTTTTCCGCAAATATCACAAGTCCGTGACATATTATCCTTCCTTAAAAAAGCCCTTGTGGGGCGTAAATAAATGGCTCTAAACGCCGTATTTTTTTGTATCCGCCGTTTTTGACAGATACCGAAAATATATCAAAAACTGGAAATAATGTAAACCCCTATAATTGTAAAATTTGATGCGATTTTACGCTGTTTTTTCCCTGTAAAGATGCCACTGAAACTCTATAAAAAACGGCTGATATTTGCCATCTAAACGACTCTTGAAATTTTGGCCGTCCAAGTAGTAGAATGTCTTAATATCATCATCATTGAGTTAAATACATTCTAACAGTAAAGGCAAACAAATGGAGAATATATGGAAAAAATAGAAGTTGTAAAATGGCAGGAAGGAATAAACCTTAAAGGTTTCAATCGGCAAGAAATCTTTGATTCTATTCAGGAAATAGATATGTCTGTTTTTCATGAAAATGGATTGGCTACCCAACAAAGCGATATTGAACGTTATGAAGCATATAAAGATTCATATATTTTTGCCATTTATGAAGAAAAAATTATAGGATACCTTTGTTATTTTCCTATAACCGAAGAATTTTATGAATCGGTTATTGAAGGATTAAAGGTGTATGATGGAGATATTGCAAGTACGGATATTTGCAATTTAAAAGATAATAATAACTATATTTTCTTATTATCAATTGCCATTAAACCTGAATTTCATAAAAAAGGAATTTCTAAATTATTTTCTGAAATTCTTATTAAAGAATTTTCAAATATAAAAATAAAAGATATTGTATCTTACGCGTTTACTGAGGCTGGCGAACATTTCCTTAATCATCTTGGACTAAAAATTTATAAAGAAATGGAAGATGATATAAAATTAATGAGGTCTTAATGAATAATGATAATTTTGATTTGGTTCTTGCTATTCCCTGTAATACTATCAGAGGAAAAGTGATTGAGCCAACACCTGAAATGTTTTATAATAACTTCTGCGACAATTCTTTAAAATACAATGAAAAAGAGTTTAAAATAAAAAATGCCGCTTATGATAATAAATCAAACATATTGGAGTATGCTAAAATATTCTGTGAACGAATAGAAAAACATAGCGAATATGAATTAATTTTTAGTGATGAATCAAGCAATATTACATTTGAAAGGAAACCTATGGCGTTTGGACAGGTAATAATTTATAATGATGAATTAAACGATGACTATACTCCGCAATGTTGTTATAATTTTTTTGCCGTACTCAGTAATTTGTTTGTTAAAAAATTAACTCTTATGTCATCAGAAAAAAGTAATTCATCTTTCAACAATCATATTTTTAATATTGTTTATTTTGTTGTACCGGATATAAATTATCACGATTTAACGCTGTTGATGGATCAATCTCACGAATTATGGTGTCATTTTGGCGGAAAAATAGATTCCAACAGCACTAAAATATTTTTTTTGGACTATTTAAAAAATAACTTTGGCTATAAATATTTTGGAAAGATTTATCATATAATATTTTCAGATATAAATCAATTTGAGGCGATTAATGATATTCATAATAAGGGTAAATTATTTAATATATTGGCCGCAGAAGAATATAAAGATAAATTTAGCCATCAAATAGAATTGTCGGACAGTACTAACGAATATATATATTCCGATGGGAGAAGGACTAAAAATTTTACCTTATCAAAAAAAGAAAAATTTTATGATGACTATAATATGTATAGTTCATATAAAGCTTATGCTTCAATTTACGCATATTATTATATTATTAATGAAGAAGATAAAGATTTATTCTGGAAAAGAATATCGCCTGATCCTAACAATCAAGATTTTAGCAGTGAGGGAAATATATTATTTATTTTAGAAAATGAAATATTTAAAATAACAGCCTGCCTTGTTTCAAGCATGGAAATATATGAACAAATAAATAACCCTATTCCTAATATGGTAGAAATTCAAAATATGTTTAGGCACTTTATTAATACCAGACCTCTGTTTGAGAAACTAAATTATCGATATTTAGGCGCTCAAGTGGAAGCGGATTTTATTTTTCAACAGTTTCGTATAAATGATATGTTTGCCGATTATGATAGAAAAAGAGAACTTTTAAAGAACTATTGTGAAGTAAATAACTCGATTATTTCAAACAAGAATGCGATAATATTAAGTTTGATGGGCTTGCTTTTTGCGTTTATTACAGGATGGGATAAATTCTCATTAATATCAACAATATTTAATGCTGAATTTAAAATAATTTGGGATATTGAATTGATAATTCAAACTATTATTTGGTTGTTTGTATTTATAATGGCAATAATTGTTATTCAGCCGGTAAAACGCATCAAAAAAGTAATAAATTGGTTAAAGGCAAAAAAATAAAAAATTAATATGAAAAGAAAGACAAATACTCGATAAAATTAAGCTCTGTGCGTTAGCTTAAAACAGATGTTTATGACATCCCGCTAAAAGCGAAATGTCGTAAACATCTTAAAATCTCTTTTGTTATCTGCTCACTTGCAACGGCCAGATTGTTATTCGCCAGCCCTTATGGAGTTAAACCATGCGTCATTGTAGAGGTCTAAATTGGGACCAAGATCAAACTTGATTTCCACATTTAACAGATCCTCCGCCTCGTACATTGGAGCCTTTTTTTTAAACTTACGGGCAGGTACATTCGCTGTTGCTGGAAAGCCAAACTCATCAGTAAACTCGGCGTAAATATCCGGTCTGTGAATAAAGTTAATAAATTGATGCGCGAGTTTTATGTTTTTTGATCCCTTTAATATGCACATGCTGTCAATATATGCGGGACCTCCTTCCCGTGGAAAGAAGAATACGGTGTTTGCCAGCATCTTTTCATCTTCGGCAATTTCTTCAAATACTACTTCAGGATACCCTTGAACTACCCAGAACTCCCCGTTGGCAAAACCTTTGCCGAACGCGTCCGCGTCAAATTTTACAAGATTCGGTTTCCATGAATTGTTGATAAGGTCCCTTGCCCTTGTTATCAGCGCCTTATCCGTAGTGTTCACCGAATAGCCGCAAAAGGCGAGGGCGTCCCCTATTACTTCGCGCATGTCGTCTAACATTGTCATGCGGCCGCGCAGGTCTTCTCTCGCGAAGATTGACCAGCTTTTTTCAAAATTGGGAACTTTTTCCTTATTTACGCATACGCCCGCCGCTCCAAAATAATAAGGAACGGAATATTCCATATTTGGATCATACTTGGCGTTTATAAGAACAAACGGATCTATGTTAACAAGATTCGGAATTAACGATTTATCTATCTTTTCAAGCATATTCTGCTGTATCATTATTGACGTATAATCAGCCGACGGGAAAATAATGTCGTAACCGGTGCCTCCTGATTTAAGTTTAGCGTACATGTCTTCGTTAGATGCAAATTCATCGTAAATAACCATAACATTGAACTCTTTCTCAAACTTTTCAATCACGGAATCCGGCGTGTAGTAAGTCCAGTTGTAAATGTAAAGCTTTTGCTTTTTCTCACAGCTTCCCGCCAAAAAAACAATCAGACCCAATATGCATGCCGCAGTTAATCTGCGTACCGCAGCTAAGCTGCGTACAGTACGTTTCTCTTGTTTTGAACGTAAGCCTCCTTGAGTCTGACTAAAGACCGCGTCCGAATTGGGTAGTTCCATCTTTTCCTCCATAAAATCCTCCACAAAAAAAATATTTTTAAGCTTCAACGAAGCTTGCTTCAACGAAGCTTAAGTTTTAACGAAGCTTAAGCTCCGTTGAAACTTATTCATTATTTGGCGGCAATGTACTTTAAAAATTTTCTAAGCATAACGCAAAGAAGTACGGTGCCTAAAATCATCACGACGGAAAGGGCGCTTATTAATGGCGTAACGCCGCCCTTTCTTGTAATAGCCGAATATATAAAAATCGGCAGAGTGGAAGAGCCGGGGCCGGCTACAAAGAATGTTATTACAAAGTCTTCCAACGATAATGTAATCGCCGTAAGAAGTCCGGAAATAATGCCCGGCATGCATATCGGAAGAGTTACTTTAAACAGCGTTTGTTTTTCGTTTGCGCCAAGGTCGGCGGCGGCTTCTATTATTGAAAAGTCAAATTCATCAAGCCGCGCCATGACCATTAAAAATACAAACGGAAGGTTAAAGGTTGTGTGCGCGACAAAAATAGTGAAAAGCCCGAGCGGGATGCCGATGCCTGCAAAGAAAATTGAAAGTGAAACGCCAATAATAATTTCCGGCAGAATCATGGGAAGGAATGAAATTGTCTGAACATAGCCGCGCATCTTAAATCTGTACCAGTTAATTCCTATCGCGCCTATGGTTCCTATCACCGTAGCAGTAGCCGCCGACGATACGGCTATAATTAGGCTGTTTCTTAAAGCCCTCCACAGTTCGCGCGAGCCTAAAAGTTTTTCGTACCACCTCAGGGAAAACCCCGTCCAATTCATGCTTGTAGACGCGTTAAATGAATAAACTACAAGGACGAAAAGCGGCAAAAACAGAAAAATAATAGTAACTAAAAATACGGTCTGCGACATTGAAAAACGCTGTCTATACGCTCGTTTCGCGTGCCTTGCCGCCTCGCCCAGATTTTTTGGCGACCTTAAAGAGGTGATAATTTTTGCCGCTATGCTTTGACCCAAATTACACCCCCTCCGCCGCCGTTTTATGCGCTTTAGCTTCGGCTGTTTTTGAAGCGTCTTTTTTCTGTATATACATCATCCATACTACGCCGATTGTCGTCACTACTGTTAACACCATGGAAATCGCGGCGGCGCGGGGCCAGTTACGCGATTTTAAAAGCTGGTCGGCTATTATGTTTCCAAGCATGTAGGAATCCATGCCGCCGACAAGGAGCGGAACCGCATAAGCGCCAAAAATGGGGATGAATGTGAAAAGAACCGCTGTAAACATACCGCCTCTGATATTGGGAAGCAATATTTTTATCATCGACGTAAGTTTGTTCGCGCCAAGATCACGCGCCGCCTCCAGAAGCGAAAAATCAAATTTATCTATGGTGGAAAATAAAGGCAAAATTGCGTAGGGCAAATACATGTAAACTAACACAAGGATAACGGCTTTTTGGTTGTAAAGGAACGGTATAAAATCTTTAACTATTCCAAGCCGCGCCAGCGTTTCATTAAGGAAACCGTTGTTTCCAAGAATGGTCATCCACGCGAATACCCTGATAAGAAAGTTTGTCCAGAATGGGATGATGATAAGGAGCAAAAGCAAGGTTTGATGTTTGCTTCTTGCCATGCAATAACCGCAGGGAAGCGCGATTAAAATTGTAATAACGGTAGCGATTAATGAAGTTATAATAGTGCGAAGGGTGATGCTTAAAAATACGGGGTCTGAAAGATAACGGTAAGCTTCAAAAGACAGTTCTTTTTCTACGCCGCCGTATAATCCTTTTTTTAAGAAACTGTAAAGGATGATGATGATAATCGGCGCAAGGAAAAAAATAGTGAACCAAACCGCCATTGGGGCGGAGTAGAGCGGGCCGTAATTCTTGGCCTTGAGGTTCAACTTTTCACCTCGACAATGTAGCCGTCAACGGCGCTCCATGAAAGAAAGACGGAATCCTTCCAGCGGATGTCCGGCCCCTCGTCTGAATAATTGGCGTGTTGTTTTATCACGCGGATAAGAGTCTTATCCTGCACCTTAACATAGAACTTTGTCTGAAAACCCGAATAAATAGGCTCATCTACTATTCCCTGCAAATGGTTTATATAAGAACGTTTTGTAGTCGGCATTTCTTTTGTGATGACAATTTTTTCCGGCCTTATTGTAAAGCTTACGTGCTGTCCGACTTTTACTTCGTCAACGTCAGTAACCTTAATTTTGCCTAACTCAGGGATTTCCACTTCCGCAAGATATTCCGTTTCATCGCTGCTTTCGTTTATCTTTACTTTTTCCACGCTTGTAATAATGCCGTCAAAGAGATTGGTTTCCCCGATAAAATGGGCGACAAAATCCGTGGAGGGGCTTTCATAAATTTCATGCGGAGTGCCGATTTGTAAAATATCGCCCTTGTTCATTACCGCAAGACGGTCTGAGACTGAAAGCGCTTCCTGCTGATCGTGCGTCACATAGATGAACGTTATGCCGATTTCATCGTGGATGCGGTCAAGCTCTATCAGCATGTGCTGCCGCAGTTTCGCGTCAAGGGCGGAAAGAGGCTCGTCAAGCAACAGCACTCGCGGCTCATTTATTAGAGCGCGGGCGATAGCCACCCTTTGCTTTTGTCCGCCCGATAATTGGTTGGGCTTTTTATCGGCATGGCCTTCAAGGCGGACAAGGTTTAAGTACTGTTCAACTTTAGATTTAATTTCCGATTCGGAAAGTTTTTTTAACCGCGGCGAGAAAGCGACATTTTCAAATACTGACAGATGGGGAAATAAAGCGTAATTTTGGAATACGGTATTTGTATGGCGTTTGTTTGGGGGCAGGGAAAGCACATTGTTTCCGTCCAGTGTCAGCGTTCCTTCATCGGGATGTTCAAAACCGGCAATGATGCGCAACAGCGTAGTCTTTCCGCATCCCGACGGTCCAAGCAAGGAAAAAAATTCTCCCTTTTTAATTTCAAGGCTCACATTCTTGAGCACTTCGAAATCATCAAAGGATTTACAAATCCCGTTGATGACAACATTGCTACCTATCAATATCTTCCTTCCAGCCTCCCTTCAGGAGCAATGCGCCGGGCTTCACGGCGCGGCATCATCCCGAGCCGTCCAGATTTTTCGTCTATGTGAACAATGGGGATTTTTTAAAAACTTGTCAATAGGTTTTTAAAAATATTTTCCGAAGATCTCACACAAAGATCACAAAGGTAAAAAGATCACAAAGAGGGGAAAGGGGTTTTTGTCCGAGGGCTATGCGTGGGCTTCACGATAAGATAACGGACATAAACCCCTGACTCTTCTTTGTGTTCTTCTCTTCCTTTGTGTTCTTTGTGTGAAATTCTTGGCGGTTAATACTCAACCTGCCATAGGAATAGTCCCTGAGGAGGCAGGGTAGGGCCTGCAAAGGAACGCTCTCCTGTGGCGATGATTTCGCGCAGTTTTTCAGGAGGGGTGGAGGTTTCTTCGTAGTGAAGGAAGGTGCCGGCTACGGAGCGGACCATGTTGCGGAGGAAGGCGTTGGCGCAAATTTCAAAAATAAGGGAGTCCCTTTCCGCGTAAAAATATGCCCTGTAAACATAGCGGTTTTTGGAGGCGCTTGTGTCTCCAGCGCCCGCAAAAATGGAGCAGTCGGTTTCCCCAAAAAGCAGCCTTCCGTATGCGTTAAGCAGTTCAAGGCGCGGGAAACGGCGTAAATGCAGGTTATAACGGCTTTCATGGGGCAGAAGAGGGCGGCAGATAAATTGATAACGGTAAATCCGCGCCTTTGCGCTGAAGCGGGCGTGAAATTCGCCGTCTGTTTCGCTGGATTCAAGCACCCTTACATCATTCGGCAGTGAAGAGTTCAGCGCGGGAGTGAATCGATCTGCGGGAATGCTTTCAATATCCGTGTAAAAATTTGCCGCCTGTCCAACGGCATGAACACCGGAATCAGTCCTTCCTGAACCTGTCAGATTTACAGGATGGCCGTGCATTTTTTCAAGCGCGTCTTCTATCACGCCCTGCACAGTTTTTTCATTATCCTGCCTCTGCCATCCGTGAAAATCAGTTCCGTCATAGGCGATGATAAGCTTGATATTTCTTTCCATGTTATTCGTTTACGGAAAGGTCCTGATTGATTGTATCGTAGAGTTTTCTTGCCAGTTCAAGAAACGCGCCCGGTTTGTCTTTGGACGCTTTGCCCATGCCGAATAGTTTTGCGATTGTACGGCGGGCGTCTTCAAGAGACATTTTTCTTTCTTCTTCGTTATGTGCGGGACCGAATTTATAACGAAGATAGGCGCACATGTACAACATTCCTTCGTAAGAATAATTTTTATCCGTGTCGGGACCGAAAGCTTTCATGCCGGAAAGAGTTTCCCTGCCGCTTTGTTCGCGGGAAAGGGCCTCATTGTAAAGGTACTGCGCTTTTTTTCTGAACAGAGTGCCAAGCCAGTCATAATGCTGGCCGGGATATTTGGCATTAAGCTCGTCTAAAAGCCAAGCGCATCTAATAGCGGCAAGTCCCTGTTTAATTGTAGGTGAAGTCGGCTTGTTGTAATAGTCATAACAGCGTAATGTAAGATATAAAGAAGCCGCCCCGTCCATCAATGTTCTGTTTTCATGGAATTCAACATTTGGAAAAACAAGCTGGGTTTCTTTCATTCGTTTTTCCATGTCGTCTTTTACCTTTCTCGCGTTTTCCTTTGGCAGTAACAGGAAATCCGCTTCCATCGATGAGAACCAGCATTCAGGGCAGACGATTGACTCGTATACAAGCGGAAAAATCACCCCGTATTTTTTTGAAGGTTCGTAACACCTGTGAAGCTCCTCCGTAAGTTTTCCCGCTATCAATCTTCCGCCGCCAGAGAAAAGCTCTTCTTTACGGAATATCGCTCCGCACGAAGGACAGGTATACTCTTTTTTTGACAGATAAGTTAATTTTAACTCTTTATCTTCATCTTCAACTTTCTTTTTTCTTACCATTTTTACGCCCCCTCCAAAACGATCATGGCAACCGCATTCTCCCTTTCATGGGTAAGGGAAATATGCGCCTTGTCCGCGCCCGACTTTTCAAACGCTTCTCGCGCGGTTCCCGTTAATTTAATATCCGGCTTTCCCTTATCGTCGTTAATTACAATAATATCTTTTAATTCAATTTCCGCAAGCCCGCTTCCAAGAGCCTTGCCAAAAGCCTCTTTCGCCGCGAATCTAGCCGCTAATGTTTGAGCCGCGCTGTTTTTTCTGGAAAACGCAAGGGAAATTTCCTCCTGATGAAAATACCTGTTAAGCAGCGCCGAATTGCCAAGCCAGCGTTCCATGCGTTTTACTTCGACTATATCAACGCCGATTCCCGTAATCATTCTTCGCCGCCTGTTAATGCGCCGCTTGTTAATGCGTCGTTTGTTAAAGCGCCGCTTGCGTTTTCCACCGGACTTTCCGCCCTTCTCTCTCGCGCGATACGGCTGATTGTTCCCCTAAATTCCAACAAATTGCTTCCGTAAATAGACAGCATAGGGTTATCATTTTTTATGTTAACCATAACGGTAAAGTCGTTATACCTTCCGTCAAGGTTAATTGTTTCCGTGTTAAACTCAACATGGCCGTCAAGTATTGAACGCGGGCCTTCGACAATTACGCTTGACGGGATTAGCGACTGGTTGGCAAGCTCGTAACCTTCGGCTACTGTTCCGCTTAATACTGGAAATACGCTGACGTTACGTGTCACTTTTTGTTCAAGAAGAATTGGTATTTCAATCGGAAGAACGGATATTTCCAAAGGCTCAACACCAAGAGCGCCGCCCTTTTTGCGAATTTGAACTGGCACCCTGTAATTTCCTTCGTTAGAGTATCTTGCAAGATCGATATATGCTTCGATGTCTTCCGCGATGATTTTTGTGCCGGTATCAATAATATTTTTTAAATTTATCTTTCGTGGAAAAACAACTAACATTCCCCTTCTTTTTTCAGAGAGAAGTTCCGCCGCGGTTACAACAGCGTCAAGTTTTCCGATATTCGCGATGGCGTTAGGCTTGAAAAATTCCGTCTGCCCCAGGCGCAGCACTATTTTTCTAAGTTCGGGCTGAAATACGATCGCGATTGCGATAAAAAGGCCGGGGGCGATTATTGTAAGCGCCCAGCGCAAAGTTGTAAGGTTAAGAAACCACGCTATGCCGTAGACCAGAAAGAGAAAACCCGTCCCCTTAACCAGCGGAAGGGCCTGGGTTTTTTCCAGAAGCTCATACCCCTTGTACAAAATAAAGGCGAGAAGCACTATATCCAGCACAGGGCGGATATACTCATATATAGAATGAAGCCATTGAAACCAACTCATTGTTATCTTTATTTATACTATAATTTGACAAATTCGACAATCGCTATAAAAGAAAAAAGAAGCGCAGAAAAAAGTCCGCGCTAAGTATAAAGAGCCCTTTTATTGGGCAGCGTTTGTAATGATGGATTAGAGGGAAAGTGAGAAGTGAGTAGTGAATAGTGAGCAGTGAGCGAAGTTAGCAAGCGGAGC
>NZ_BDHE01000022.1:0-13474 GCF_054786175.1 Treponema sp. R8-4-B8 | reverse complement strand
AAACGTCTTTTACCGCCGGAACGTTAAGTGCCATTAGTCCTAAACTTTATTGAGGAATAATTGCATTAATGGTTTTAAGAATGTGCCTTCGGCACGGTAGGCAAATTTTGTAATTAATGTGGGCTTCGCCCACGACCGCCTTACGGCGGCAAAAATTATAAAGGAGCGTGTTATGAAAAACACAATCAATTTCAAAACTATCCTACGGATAGTCGGGATTATCGCCCTTGTTGCGGTAATAGGGTTCTCAATGGTGGCTTGTGATGATGGCACTGGCAATAATGACAATGGAGACGGTACTGGTAGTAATAGTTCCAACACATCAATTAACGGCGCGTGGAGGGAAGTGTCCGGCGGAGTCGCCAGTGGAATGCTTGTTACTATCGAGGGCAGCAACGGTTTCTTTACGCAGGTTACGGGCGATTGGCTAAAAGCCAGGGATAAGGGGAATATCACTATCGGCGATGTGTTTATAAGGAATATCGCTTCAACGGGGAACCGTACATGGTCATGTCAGAATATATTGGTGAATGGAACTACTTACGCTCTTGCTAATTGGGCTGACGGCACGCTTACTTTATCCACCGATGGCAATACTCTTACTAAAAATACGCCGACTTCTGGGACGCCGGTTATTACTTATAGCAGGATTACCGATGGGATTAACGGCGCGTGGAGGGAAGTGTCCGGCGGAGTCGCCAGTGGAATGCTTGTTACTATCGAGGGCAGCAACGGTTTCTTTACGCAGGTTACGGGCGATTGGCTAAAAGCCAGGGATAAGGGGAATATCACTATCGGCGATGTGTTTATAAGGAATATCGCTTCAACGGGGAACCGTACATGGTCATGTCAGAATATATTGGTGAATGGAACTACTTACGCTCTTGCTAATTGGGCTGACGGCACGCTTACTTTATCCGCCGATGGCAATACTCTTACTAAAAATACGCCGACTTCTGGGACGCCGGTTATTACTTATACCAGAGTGCGGTAACGTAAGAATAATAATAAATGTAACTGACTCCATTTTATCACTGAATAAAATGGAGAATGTATTAAAAAATAATGGTGTACGGACTAACGGCACTTAACAAACGGTAAAAGTACGCCGCCCTGTTCGGGCGGCTAGGGTTCAGGCGGCTAGGTCATGGGCGTTGCCCATTCCCACGCCGCCTTCACCCACATTGCAAGCCCCCGCAATGCTCCGCATTGCTTTAATGGGGGCTTGCAACGTCTTTTACCTAAGAACGTTATGCGTAATTGCAATTTGAATTGGTTGACAAATGTTGCAAAAAATGGTATAAAAAGATATGGATTATAAAAACGGAAAATGGGCAAAAAATATTATCGAATTACAGCATGATGACGGTTCATGGGGCTATTTTCATTCATTGTCATATTTAAACAGAAGATACCCAATAACAACGGAACAGGCTTTGAGGAGACTGGAAATATTAGGTTTTACAATAGAGGACAAGCCAATAAAAAGTGCAATCAAGTACATGAATGATTGCTTAATCGGAAAAAACAGACCGCCGGATCGTGAAGAAAAGTTGCATAATACAAAAATATATATGGAATTGATGCTATCTACATGGATAAGAAGGTTTACAGAAGAAAATAAAATGGCAAATAAAACAGCCGGCAAATGGGCTGAAATAATAAATAGCTCATTCAAAAACGGATATTATGATCATAATACTTATATAAATGCTTATGAAAAAACATTAGGCATTAAAATGAATCCAAAAGCAGGCAGGCTGATAGATTTTGTTCATTTTTACCCAATTTCATTATTGACAAATATATTGGATAAGTCGATTGAAAAATATTATTTTAAGCATATCATTGAACATGATACTGGAATGTATTATGTATATAACAAGAAATTATCAAATACTCCAATAATATTTCAATCAAAATTTACAAGCGGCTATTTGCGTGCGATTGAAATATTGTCTAGATACAATAATCCAGAATGTAAAAAACAATTAAAATTTATTGTTAAATGGCTTAATAGTAATAGTAAAAATGGCAAATGGGATATGGGAAAAGACTCAAAAGACAATGTATATTTTCCGTTATCGGACTCATGGAAAAAAGAGGAAGATAGAATTTCTGATTGTACATATAGAATAAATAAATTATTGGTAAATATATAAAGCAAATTGCAACTACGCATAACAGGTCTGTAACTGCATCGCCGCCTTTCGGCGGCTCGGGCTGCGAAAAAACCCAGTCGGGCTACGCCCTTTGTGGGTTTTTTCTCCGCCAAAGTTTTTTGCGCCCGTAAAAATGCTTCGCATTTTTCCTTATCGGGCGCAAAAAACCTTCAGTTACAGCCAAAACGTTAAGCAACATTGGGCGCGGCATTATTGTAAAATAATAATAAAATAATGCTGTAAAAATAATCCAATGTCGCAAGCGTTTCGGAGGTTACGGCGTTTGTGGCTGATGATGAATTAAATTTTACCGTAAATAAACTTATTCTCGGAGACAATCTGGAAATATTAAAAACGTTTCCCGATGAATATGTGGATTTAATATACCTTGACCCGCCGTTTTTCAGCAACCGCAATTATGAAGTTATTTGGGGAGACGCAGGCGAAATACGCTCTTTTCAGGACAGATGGTCGGGAGGAATGGATCATTACATCGGCTGGCTGTATGAACGTGTTGAACAAATGCACCGTATATTAAAAAATACGGGAAGCATTTATTTGCATTGCGACTGGCACGCTGACGCTTATATCCGTGTAAATATATTAGATAAAATATTCGGAACAAAATATTATTTGAACAGCATTGCATGGTGTTATTCAATCGGCGGTAAAAGCAAAAATAAATTCGGGCAAAAGCATGACACTATTTACTTTTATTCAAAAGGAAAGAATTATACTTTTAATGAAAAAGACGCTTCCGTCCCGCGTAAAGCAAACACCCATATGAAATTAAAAACCGACGCTGACGGGCGTGAGTATCAGGAGAAAACTGACGCAAAAACAGGCAAAATATACAAGTATTACGTTGACGAAGGAAAAATAGCGGAGGATTATTGGATAGACATTGAAACGTTAAACCGCGAAGCAAAAGAACGCATCGGCTACCCGACGCAAAAACCCGAAGCGCTGCTTGAGCGGATTATAAAGACTTCATCGAATAAAGGCGATATTGTTTTAGACCCTTTTGCCGGCGGCGGGACAACGATAGCCGTTGCGGAAAAACTTGGACGGCAATGGATAGGCATAGACCAATCGGTACAGGCGGTTAAGGTTACGGAATTCCGTTTGGAAAGGCAATACGGGGCGACAGAAGAACAAGCCGCTTTGTTTACCGCTTCCCCTTATACGGTGCATTTGCATAAATATGACAAAGACACGCTATTCAATGAAGACCCGTTTAAATTTGAAACATGGATAATTCAGCAGTTCGGCGGAATACCGCAAAATAAAAAAGGCGGGGACGCGGGCGTTGACGGCAAAACAAAAGAAGGGATTCCCATACAGGTAAAACAATCAAAGAATATCGGCGTTAATGTGATAAAAAATTTCTCCGTGTCGGCGAAACAGTTCAATAAAATACTTTTTGAAAAAAATGTTTCTGAAAAGAAGCCCGTTGGCTATATTATAGCGTTTTCTTTCGGCAAAGGTGCTGTTGAAGAAGCGGCTCGGTTAAAAAATTCGGAGAATATAATCATAAAATTGGTAACGGTGGAAGACATTATCCCGCTGTCGGTAAAACCGGCTGTAGCGGTGCATATAAACGAACTGGAAAAACTGGAAGGCGGGGCAAGAAAAATTGAATTTATCGCTGTCGGGAACAGCTCTGTCGGAATAGAATTTTACAGTTGGGATTTTGATTATAATGCGGAAAAGAAAAGGTTTAAGCCTTCTGTAATAATGGACAAAGACGGGAAACAATTTATTGTATTAAAAACCGGAACGCATAATATAGCGGTAAAAGTTGTGGATAATGACGGGTTGGAAAATATTGAAATAATAAAATTAAAAATTAACGGTGAAATAAAGCGTGAATAAAATGCGCCCAACGTCGCTTAACAGGTCTGTTAATGTACGCCGCCAGTAGGCGGCTAGGGTTCAGGCGGCTAGGTCATGGCTTCGCCATTCCCACGCCGCCTTCACCCACATTGCCCGCCCCCGCAATGCTACGCATTGCTTTATGGGGGGCGGGCAACGTCATTAACAGCCGGAACGTTATGCGAAATACCCCATTGAATTATTTACAATATGGAAGAATAAAATTGAAAAATATTGATATTAATATATTGACAATTTTTGAAAATATAGTAAAATGATAATAAGGAGAATTAAATGAAAATCAATCAAGAAAATAGTATTATTTCAGTTTATGGTGTTGGTAATATTAAAATTCAAGCAAATATTATGAGGATTACTTATACTTTTTCATATATCGCAAAAACAATTAGTGATGCACAAAATGAAGTAAATAAAATGGTAGATATTTTATTAAAAAGAACAAATGAATTATGTTTAAACAATATACAAACAGATAAAATAAATTTTCAGCCTGAATATGAATGGAAAAACCAGAAACATATATTAAAAGGTCAAAAAGTTGAACAAAGAACTATTGTTACAATAGATAATCTTAATGATAATTTAGAAAAAGCAAAAGCATTAATAGATAAAATAACAATTGATATTGATTCAATGAATTGTACTGTTTATTTTGGAATTAATAATTATGAGGAAAAAATAACAGAAGCAAGGAATTTGGCTTATAGTAATGCTTTAGAAAAAGCAAAACAATATGCAAAGCAAGCAAATTTAAATATTATTAAAGCAATTAAAATATCTGAATTTGAACCTAGAAATGATGAAGATTATGAATATGGTGCTGCAGATTGTTGTATTGCTGGTTCAACAGAAAGTTCAACAAAATTACAAATAAGCGATATTGAAATAGAAAAAAAATTATATTGTGATTTTTTAGCACAATAAAATAATAAAAGCAATGGGGTACTTCGCATAACAGGTCTGTAACTGCTTCGCCGCCTTACGGCGGCTCGGGCTACGAAAAAACGCAGTCGGGCTTGCGCCCTTTGTGCGTTTTTTCTCCGCCAAAGTTTTTTGCGCCCGTAAAAATGCTTCGCATTTTTCCTTATCGGGCGCAAAAAACCTTCAGTTACAGCCGGAACGTTAGGCGACATTTTTGCCTGAAAAATTTTGTAGAAATTATTAAAAAATGAAAAGGTGATACATAAAGATAAGATTTAAAAGAAATGGTCAGATGCTTCAAAAATCATGTTGACACTGATGGCATTAAAATATATAATCTAAAAAGATTTGGGAATGACTATACTTCAAAAGTGGGTTAAAATGACACGCTTTTGTTAAATTTTCACAAAAAAGGGGATTTTGATGAAAATTGCTAGTTTTTTTGCAGGAGCAGGGGGGCTTGATTTAGGCTTTGAAGAGGCAGGATTTGAGGTTGTATTCGCAAATGAATATGACCAAACAATTTGGCAGACTTATGAAGCAAATCACCCCTGCAAATTAGACAAAAGGGACATTCGCAAAATTAAGTCTTCTGATGTGCCTTATTGTGATGGTATAATCGGCGGACCACCGTGCCAGTCATGGTCTGAGGCTGGAACTTTACTTGGTATAAATGATTCTCGTGGACAATTGTTTTTTGATTATATAAGAATATTAAAAGCAAAAAAGCCTAAATTTTTTCTTGCTGAAAATGTTGTGGGTATGCTTTCGGAAAGGCATACAGAAGCAGTTGAAATAATCAAACATTTATTTGAAGCAGCCGGTTATAACCTTACAGTTACGCTCGTGAATGTTGCTGATTATGGAATTCCACAAGATCGGAAAAGGGTTTTTTATATAGGAATTCGTAAAGATTTAGGTTTTTCCTTTCAGTTTCCAAAATCATCAAACAAGCGCATGAATTTAGAACAAGCTATTGGTGATTTGAAAGATACGGCTGTACCCGCACTTATTAAAAATAAAACAAATCCTGAATTGATAATTCCAAATCATGAATATTTTACTGGTGGTTTTTCAACAATCTTTATGAGCAGGAATCGTGTCCGCCAATGGAATGAACAAGGTTTTACTGTTCAAGCAACAGGAAGGCAAACACAACTACATCCGCAAGCCCCCAAAATGGTTTTTATTGAACAAAACAAACGAAAGTTTGTTAAAGGAAAGGAACATTTATATAGACGCTTGACAATTCGTGAATGTGCACGTTTGCAGACATTCCCTGATAAATTTAAATTTTATTATAAAGATCTTGAAGATGGTTATAAAATGGTCGGTAATGCCGTTCCTGTTCGAATGGCAAAAATAATAGCAACAGCTATAAAAAATCAAATTATAAAACATGAAAACGCAACAGCGTTAACGATAATTAGTGATGATAGTTACATCCAAGACGTTTTGGAAACGCACAATAAAGCAAGGAAAAAAAGATGCCAAGTACTAGCATAAATCCAACAGTTATGGGAAAGGCGTATGAATATGCATGTATCATGGCTATAAAAGAATTATTGGAAAATATTCGTCCAATAGAAATAATTGAAAACAGCAGTTTATCAGTTGCATATGTACGTTATAATGAGATCCCAAAAAACGAGCAAGATAAAATGAAAAAATCTGCAGTAGCTGGTATTAAAACGATCATGGATATGGAACCTAAAATTGAAGAAGATGGAAATGATAAATTAACAATTTCACTTCAACCAGATAATGTTGCAATAAGTGGAGACGTTCGTGATATTTTAATAATTAGGCGTTCAATTGCGTGGGAGATTGGAATATCAGTCAAACATAATCATTCAGCATTAAAACATTCTCGTCTTTCAAAAACAATAGATTTTGGCAAGGAATGGCTAGATATTAATTGTGATGCAAGTTATTTTAAAGAAATTACACCTATTTTTGATAATTTGTCATTATTAAAAGAAAAACAAAAGAAATGGTCGGAAATTTCGAATAAATCTGAAACTGTTTATTTGCCAATTTTGAAAGCTTTTATGAGAGAACTTAATTCACTATATGAAAAGCATAAAAATTTAGTCGCTGAAAAACTTGTTATATATTTAATTGGCTCAAATGGTAAGGATTATTATAAAATTATTCATCGTAATAATAACAAGGTAAAAATACAGCCTTTTAATATATATGGAACTCTTAATAAAAGAGCAACAAATAAAGAACCAAGTATAAGATATAGAAAAATTAAATTTCCCACAAAAATTATTGACTTGTCATTGAAAGAAAATTCTAAAACAACAGTGGTTCTTACTATGGATAATGGATGGGCAATAACTTTTAGAATCCACAATGCTGAATCAAAAGTTATTCCAAGTCTAAAATTTGATATACAGCTTTTAGGCCAACCTGCTGAATTATATTATAAAGAAGTTGATTGGTAAATATTGAAAAAAGCAAAAACGTCGCCTAACAGGTCGGTAACTGTACGCCGCCTTGAGGGCGGCTAGGCTACGACAAAACCCAGTCGGGCTACGCCCTTTGTGGGTTTTGTCTCCGCCACATTTTTTTGCGCCCGTAAAACCGCTTCGCGGTTTTCCTTATCGGGCGCAAAAAAACGTCAGTTACCGCCGGAACGTTAAGTGCCAGTTTTGCACTTGTAATTTATGTGAATAAATGTTAAAATATTATTATAATATTAATCATTTAGGAGGAAATTTATGAAAAAGACAATCAAATTTCTGGTTGTTCTCTTGGTTCTAATTACTGGAACCATGCTTTTTAGTTGTGCAAGCGTAAGTACTACAAAAGGTTATGCAGATACTCTTGAAGAGGCTCATCCCGACAGGATTGAAAAAACTGTTGTTGGTATAAGTACTAATGAATTCAAAAGTATTTGGCCTGAAGCAACAAGATCAGGTATCAGCGAAACTGGAGAAATATACGAATTCGTATATACTCGTTTAACTATGGGAGGATATGCCTACACTTATAAAATATACACCAAATTTTATTTTTCTAATGATAAACTGGTGAGATATGAAAGTACTAAAGGTATGTAGTTAACTATAATATTATGTTTATATTAGCCGTTTTTCGGGACGGTTAATATAAAAAACTCTTATTTATTTATTACGGGAGTATCCTTTTTTAGCAAGATATTCCCATAGAAAATTAAAAAAATCTTTTTTTTCACGATTTTTAAGATAATTATATGCCTTTTTTATTGAAATTTTGTCTAGTAAGACTTCTTTTAATATTTCTTCTGAAGCATATTTTAATATATACATTACTTGATAAATAGTAGTAGGAGAAACCATAATTTGTCTAGCCATATTTTCTGCAGCACGTCCATCACCATTACTTTGACGGGTATTTGTCATATTTTCTTCAACGAATAAAACAACTTCTGCATTTTTAAAATACCTATGTCTTACAATGTATTCTTCATTGTTTACCATTTTTAAACCTCCAGTATATTTTATTATCCATTTTTTAATATTTTTGTCAATAGTAATTTAAATTATAATTAAAATAAAAAATGCAAAACCGGCACTTAACAGGTCGGTAAAAGTACGCCCCTTCGGGGCTAGGCTACACAAAAGCGTGTTCGGGCTTCGCCCTCTGCACGCTTTTGTTCCGCCACATTTGGGGCAGGGGTCGTTGCTACGCAACGCCCTATAACCTGCCCCAAACGTCTTTTACCGCCAAAACGTTATATGCCATTTTTCTTGAATTGGATTTAAGAAAAAAATCATTGGTATATACGTTTTGGGTGATGTTATGGTCAATGTTGATACATATTCAACAGCAACTAAAGAATCAATTTTTGATAAAGCAGCATATAATACAAGGGTAAAAATTTATAAAATTTTATCTCAAAGTATTGATTTGGAAAAATTAGATTCAATAATTGATGTTGGAGTTACGGCGGATAAAACTCAAATTTCATCAAATTTTTTTGAAAATTTATTTCCTATGCCTGAAAAAATAACAGCGATTTCAGACCAGGATGCAAGTTGGATGGAAAGTGAATATAAAGGGCTAAAATTTATACAAGGAACGGCTCTTGAAATGCCTTTTGAAAAAAATACATTTGACTTGGTATTTTCCTCTGCTGTAATTGAGCATGTGGGATCATATATTAACCAAAAAAAGTTTATAAGCGAATGTTTTAGGGTAGCGAAAAAATATGTTTTTATAACAACACCGAATAGATATTATCCTGTAGAATTACATACGGCAATACCGCTAATACATTGGTTACCGAAAAACATACATAGGAAAATATTAAAAATAATCGGAAAAGATTTTTTTGCGGATGAAGCAAATTTAAATTTATTGACAAAAAAGGGGTTAAAGAATATTTGTGAAGAAAATGGAATAAAAAAATATAAAATAAAAACGGCATATTTTTTAGGATTACCGTCAAATTTATTATTGATAATAGAAAAATAAAAAATAAGGCAAGAAAAACGGCATATAACAGGTCTGTATATGCTTCGCCGCCTTACGGCGGCTCGGGCTACGCGAAACACCAGTCGGGGCTACGCCCCTTTGTGGTGTTTCGCTCCGCCACATTTTTTTGCGCCCGTAAAAATGCTTCGCATTTTTCCTCATCGGGCGCAAAAAAACGTCATATACAGCCGGAACGTTATGCGACATACAGCCCTAAAATTGATCAAAAATTTTGAATATAAAATGGAAAATATAAACAAAAAGGCATAAAAATAAGAATAAAACTTAATTGACCTAATTCTAAAATAATAATAAACTTGTTTAAGTAAAGGAAAAGTATAATGGCAAAAACAAAATGGAAATATCATCATATTGGTGTTCCGACTGAAAAAAGTATTGCTGGTGAGCATTATTTAAAGGATTACAAATTATATCATTATGGTTTTGAAGAAAGTGAATTTGGAATAGAATGGATGAGATATGAAAAAGAATGTAATTTACCCGAAATAGTTAAAACAAAACCACATCTGGCATTTGAGGTAAAAAATTTAAAAAAAGCATTAAAAGGACGTAAAATAATAATTGAACCTAATAGCCCATCTGAAGGAAATGTAGTGGCATTTATTGAGGAAGATGGTTTGCCAATAGAATTAATACAAATAGATAAAAATGAGAATAAAAAATAATTGTATAAATGGTGTACGGGCTGTACGTCGCATAACAGGTCTGTAACTGCTTCGCCGCCTTACGGCGGCTCGGGCTACGAAAAATCGCAGTCGGGCTACGCCCTTTGTGCGGTTTTTCTCCGCCAAAGTTTTTTGCGCCCGTAAAAATGCTTCGCATTTTTCCTCATCGGGCGCAAAAAACCTTCAGTTACAGCCGGAACGTTATGTGCAAGTTTGCCTAGGATGGTTACAGGAATATTGACATAAAATTAGAAACATAATATACTAAAAAATATATGGAGAAAAATCATGGAATATGCAGTAGTGTTCTATTTTAACAAAACAACAGAAGAAAAAATAAATTCATTAATATTAAAAATAGCTAATGAAACTGGAAATAGATATATGGTGGACAATAACATTCCTCCGCATATTACAATTTCATTATTTAAATATGATGAAACAGTAGATACAATAATAAATATTGTTGAAAATAATATCTCAACATTTAACAGGAATAATATCAAAATAGCATCTATTGGAATGTTTAATCCAAATGTTTTGTTCTTATTGCCAATAATGAATGATTACCTAATAGAATCAAATAAAAAAATTAGTAAAATAATAAAAACAAATGATAAAATATTATTGGATAAAAATTATATAGAAAATCAATGGATTCCGCATATAAGTTTAGGTGTGAAATTAAATAAAAATGAATTAATTAATGGCATAAAAATATTAGTGGAATATTTTGAAGTAGAAACAAATAAGATAGGGCTGGTAAAATGTAATCCATATAGGAATATAAAAATGTGGGAAATATAAAATTAAAATTATTGAAAAAAGGCAAACCTGCACATAACAGGTCTGTAACTGCTTCGCCGCCTTTCGGCGGCTCGGGCTACGAAAAACCGCAGTCGGGCTACGCCCTTTGTGCGATTTTTCTCCGCCAAAGTTTTTTGCGCCCGTAAAAATGCTTCGCATTTTTCTTTGTCGGGCGCAAAAAACCTTCAGTTACAGCCGGAACGTTATGCGAAAAAACCGCAAAATAATTCAAGGATTAATCCCATAAAAGATTAGAGCAGCCTACTTATATCTGACAGCAAACACTTCTTTTATTTTTTGGTTATAATATTTTGAATAAAATAGCCTTTTTGATAAATTTGATAAAATCTTGTCAATTTATTCAGTATTTATGCATATGTAAATATAAACTATTATGGTATTATAGGCTTTTCGCTGTTTCATATATACGCTAACCTACTGCGAATGTAAATTTATTACAGGCATTTTTTCCTCTTTACAAATTTTAAAAAATATGGCAACGTATAATCAGTTTTATATGGGAGCATAAATTATTCAAAATAATTATATCAAATAAACAAGGTCTATTTGAAAATTGGCATAAGGTGATTTAATTATTGGCAGTTGCGGTTTCATCGCATAACAGGTCGGTAAACGCATCGCCGCCTGACGGCGGCTCGGGGTTCCGTTCGGCTAGGTCGCCTGAAGGCTCCCACGCCTCACTCCACCCACATTTTTTTGCGCCCGAAAAACCGCTGCGCGGTTTTCTTCATCGGGCGCAAAAAAACGTCGTTTACCGCCGGACGTTAAGTGCCAGTTTACCCTTAGATATATGCGACTGACTACATATCTAATATAAATAAATTATGTAATTAATGTATTATAATTATTTGCCTTCGGTACAGTATGCAAGGTTATAATGGCTTTTTATTACATTTTTTCTTTTTGGGCTTCTTGAGGAAGCCCACCGACGCAATATGCGTCGGCATTATCCCTTACTTGATAAAATAATATCTTAATGGTATGATAAGAATAAGGAATTATTTTGGCAAAAAACAAGGAAAAACAATACATTTATATAGTTCAATCCTCAAAAGAAACAACTAAATGCAAAATAGGTAAAACCAATGACCTTGAACGGCGTTTAAAAGAATATAATAACATGACCGGAAAATCAAAAGAAACCGTTTATACATATTTATTCACTTGTGAAGTTAAAAACATGACAAAAGTTGAGAATGACATCAAAGAAAAATTTGGAGAACTACGGGAAGAAAAGAGCAAGGAAATATATTTTTTCAACACTCCTTTTTTTAACCATTACACGGAATATATAAAAATGCATCCAATGTTCCTAAAAGAAATTTTTATTAAAACTGATGATAAAAAACAAATAGTTAAAATTGTAAAGAGAACAACACCATCTTTAGAAGAACGTGGAGTTACCAGAAAAGAATTGTTGCAAAAAGCGAAGAAAGTAAATAATGACGAATTTTATACTAAATATGAAGATATTGAAAAAGAACTTTCGATGTATGATAAAAGTATATGGAAAGATAAAACAGTTTTTTGTAATTGCGATGACGCTGTTGATGATGATAAAAAAAACACTTCAGCATTTGCATTATATTTTTTGCAGAATTTCAAAGAACTTGAATTAAAAAAATTGATATGTACCCATTACAGTGGCGGTATTGATTTATTTAATCAAAAAGCCAAAGGATATATATTTACCAAAGACGGTTACAAGGAATTTAAGGAATATCCCGAAGGATATACAGGTAGTTTTGACCATTCTATTTCAATAAAAATACTCAAAGATGAAGCGGATATAGTATGCACTAATCCACCATTTTCAAGGGCTATAGATTATTGGAAAATCATTATTGAAAGCGGAAAGAAGTTTTTAATTATTTCAAATTACACAAATCCTATAAATACTGCGTTTATAAAGTATTTCAAGAACAATAAAGCCTGGGCTGGCTATAATAGGGTTAGAAGTTTTTTAGATATAAAAAAGCAAATAGTGGAAGCCCCTACGCATTGGTATACGAATATTCCAATAAAAAACAGACCTAAATATAAAAATTTAAAAATTGTCCCATTGAAAGAAATACCTGAAAAATACAAGAAATATGACGATAATGGGATTTTGAATTTATATAATTCCTATATACCGAATGATTATAAAGAAGAATTTGCCGTATCAACAGACCCAATATTAAACGGCGTATTAGAAAAGGGATATAAGATTACCAATGAAAAAAGATATACGCCATATATTAATGGAAAAGAATGTTTTGCAAGGGTTTTAGTGCAGAAAAAATAAAATTTATTATAAATATATTGTATAAAAAGGCAGACGTAGTAAGATAACGAGGCGTTGTGTAAACCGGCACTTAACAGGTCGGTAACTGCTTCGCCGCCTTCGGCGGCTCGGGCTACACAAAAACGCAGTCGGGGCTACGCCCCTTTGTGCGTTTTTGTTCCGCCACATTTTTGCTTTTGCGAGAAACTGCTTCGCAGTTTCCTTATCGCAAAAGCAAAAACGTCAGT
>NZ_BDHE01000021.1:0-14691 GCF_054786175.1 Treponema sp. R8-4-B8 | reverse complement strand
GCGAAATTCAAAACAGAATGATTTCAATTTTTCATTCCCTAGCCCAAAGCCGCCTGTCAAAAGACGGATGCGAAGAGGCGCGTCACGAAATTCAAAATATTCTTCGCGATGAAAAACTCTGCGAAATGGACCCCTGGGACGCTTTTTATTTTTACGCGAAGTACCGAATCCTTGTGCAAGCGGAAGCCAGTCTTGTAGACATGAGCACCGCCGTCAGCATGGCCTTTAAGCGCCTTCAACGCCGCGCCGGCCGGATAGACGACAACGAAACCCGCCGCCAATACCTGAACGGCTCCCGCTGGAACCGTGAATTAAGCATGGCGGCGAAAGAATTTAAGCTGATTTAGCAATTAGCAATGAGGAATTAACAATTAGCAATGAGAAATGAGCAATGAGGAATGAGCAATGAGCAATGAGCAATGAGCAATGGGGAATGAGCAAATAGCAATGAGCAATGGGGAATTAGCGATTAGCAGTGAGTAATGGGGAATTAGCGATTGGCAATGAGGAATGAGCAATTAAGCAATGAGGAATGAGCAATTAGCCTAAAAATCCTTTTAAAAAGAGAGAATTCTACCTTACTTGACACTTTTTTATAAAAGTGATAAATAAAGGAAAGCCGCTTTTTGGCGGCATTGTTGTCAAGGCGGCATAGCTCAGTTGGTAGAGCAAACGGCTCATATCCGTTCGGTCATAGGTCCGAGTCCTATTGCCGCTAAAATAACATAACCACGGAGGGTAGGATAGCGGCTATTCCGCCTGGTTTGGGACCAGGATGTCGGGGGTTCAAATCCCCCCCTTCCGAAGAAGAATTTATCATTAACCGAATTATAATTTAAAATTGAAAAATTATATAGTAATTAAAAGATCGGGGGATTTGAACTGGAGCGTTCCTGTCAAAATCCCAATTTGAATTTACCACGAACCACACGAACAAGGAACGAACCTAGAAAGCGGGAACAGATACTATTGTGTCCATTGCTTAAAGTATATTGATAATAATTGTTTTATATGAGCCAAACTGCCCATTGAGGCAGGCAAATAAACATTATTTTCTGCCAATATGAGTGGGAATCATAAAAGGAGTTTTTATGAAAAACAAAAAAAACAAATGTGCTAAAATGTGAAGCATTTTAGCAATTATTGTCGTAGCGGCGATAATCTGGACAATTCTGGCAGGATGCGCGTCACTGACAATTGTATCCGTAGATAGCGTAGATGGCCCCAAACAGTAACTGTCAGCTTAATCGGTTTTAAGACCGCAACCTTACAAACAGAAGTATTGGCGCTTCAATCATTGTTCGGTCACGGTCCGTCCGAAAACCGGCATGTGCGGCAGTATATAGGTTTTGAAAAATCTGAAGTTAAGGTAAGGCAGCCGTAACGCAACGGTATTAATCGTCAGTACAAGACGGTTGACACCGTTATTCTTATCTCCTCCCTTCCCTCCACAACCTAATAAAATCCAATCTGTCAATATATACCGATCCAAGTTTTCTCTTATATAAATTATTTTTTATGCTGTCATCTGTTCCAAAATTACAAAACGCGAAATTATTGTCTTTTAAATAATTTAACATCATGGCCAACTGTACGGATCCTGCGGATGATTCATTGTAAAAACCTGAATAGCTTGTATATATTTTTCCTGTTATTATTCCAATCTCGCCAGCTTTTAATTCTCCGTTTTTGTATACTTCAAAAGATACGGCTTTTGCCTTATAATTTCCTTTGTTTAATTTTAATAAAGTTTTTTTTAACGGCGGAGTTATCCATACATTACCATGCCTTTCTATAATATTATTTAAAACATTTTTAAAATCATAATTTATTCTTAATTCATAATTTTTTAGAATACGGTTAATTGATTTTGATATATGTAAATTATCAAAAAATAAAACAGTCTGAATCTTCCAGATATTTAACAATGGGAAATATCCCAATTTTTTCTTATCTGTGTCGTTCAAATCAAACCATAAAGTTTTTTTATTTAGTATGTCTGAAGTAATGTAGAAACCGGAATACATAAAATCGCCAATAAACTTTTCAGAAAAAGTAAGGCCTATACCTCTTTCTAATTCATCATACTCAGTATTGCCCATTATTTTGTCTATAATTTTATCCGGATTACCATTTTTTGTGATAATAATATCTCCGTTAATAATATAATTAAATGTATCGTTTAATATGGCCATTTTGACTCTATAATAATAATTACTAATTCAGGAGGGTTAAATATTCTAGGAAGTAATGGGGTAATAGAAAGCCCCCTGCTTATAATATGCGTTATTTTTCCATGAGTATAAATTCCGCCGCCATATTTTGGAAAAAACCCCTGATTGGGCGCGTATAATCCATTAATCATATTTGGAATTATTATTTGCCCTCCGTGCGTATGCCCTGATAAAATTAAATCAAATGAATATTTTTTATAGTCTTCAATTTTTTCAGGGCGATGCGCTATTAATATTTTATATAATTGAATATTATCCAACTCTCTAAACGCGCTTTCCATACTGTCTTTTTGATTATAACGCGGCGTTTCATATTTTTTCTTATAAGGATCCTCTATTCCCGCAATAACTATTTCAGTGTTATTTATTTCAATTATAGCATACTCATCTGATAAAATAATTACCCCGTAAGACGCAAGTGTTTCTCTGATTTTCCGTATATTGCGGCTCATATATTCGTGATTGCCGGTAACATAAAAAATAGGCGCAACGCTTGAAATTCCCGCTAATAACAATTTAGTTCCGGTCATCGGAACAATGTCGTCAAAAATGTCGCCGGATAATACTATTAAATCGGGATTAATATCCTTAACTTTATTGATTAGTATGCTTTGATTTTTTCCGTGAATCGTGCTATGCAAATCGGAAATTAAGACAATTTTTATAATATTCTGCTCTTCCAACAGAGTTGTTTCCACTTGATAAGTCTTAGTAGAGATTGTTGTGCATGAAGAAATCAAATAAATAATTACAATCAAAAAAAGAATAAAGTTTATTTTTATGCCCGATTTTTTCATATATTTATTTTAAAATATTTTACATAATATTGTCAATTAGTATTGCACATAACAACAGATTTACCGCCATTTCTTTACGCTGTTTAAATACTCGATAACTCTTAACCCGTCAACCGCTTTTGAAACAGGCGCGTGATGCGGGTCCTTAACGCACGTAACCGCGTCTTTTAACATATTAGCGAAATAGCCTGTCTGCCCTGAAAAAACTTCGCCTGTGTTTTTAAGGGAGCGGAATTTCTCGGCGTAGGGGCTTGGAATGCTCTCCATGACTTCAAAAACGCCGTTTCCGACGCGTAATCTGCCCTTTTCGCAGGAAAATTCAATCTCAAATACTAAATGATCGCGTCCTGCGCCTATTTCCATTAACAGTGGGATAGGCGGCTCTTTTTCACTATTTAGCGAGCCTTCAAGCCACGCGGTTCCGTTTCGGGAAGCAAGTTTCGCGCCCCAACTTCGGCGGTGTTTCAATACTGCGGCTGTAAGGAACATTATCGCGTCCGCAAGATGGGTTCCGTCGTGCCAAAGCGCGTCTACAAGGCGGGTGGTTTTTCCCATGTAAAGAACCGCGCGGACGCATAAAAGCGTTCCCAATTTTCCCTCTCCAATAATTTCTTTGGCGCGGATATAGTCTTGCGAATAACGCCGCTCATGGTTTGTGATGATGATTGGAACGCCATTTTCAGCAAGACGCGCTATTTTCCGCGCATTTCCAATATTGTCCGCAAGAGGTTTTTCGCAGATTACTACAGGAATTTGCGTTTCTGCGGCAAGGCGGCAGTAATGATAATGGCTGTCGGGGTGGGTCGCTATTACTAAAATTTGCGGCTTGTGGATACTTAACATTTGCGCCGCGTCATCAAAGATTGGAACCTGCCATTTTTCGGCGAAAGACGCGCGTCTTTCTTCATTTGTATCGCAGCCTGCGGCGAGGACGCAATCGCCGTTAGCGGAAATAGCCCCCGCATGGGTGCATGGCTTTTCACGTAACGCGTCTTCTTCAAGCAGGGAGGCTATCCGTCCAAGCCCGACAATGGCGGCTTTTATTTTTTCCATAAGATCAATCTTCAGTTTTAATTTTTTTATCGTGCCTTGAATTAAGGACTGAGTACATTACGGGAGTGACAAAAATAGTCATAAACGTGCTTACAACAAGGCCGCCGACAAAGGTTTTACCAATCGGTTGAATGGTATCCGCGCCCGCACCGGGGAAAAACGCGATTGGGGCCATTCCAAGAATCGTTGTAAGGCTTGTCATTAAAATCGGGCGCAAACGCCTTCTTCCGGCTTCTAGGCACGCTTCGCGCACTTTCATGCCGCGGGCGCGCAATGTGTTTGTATAATCAACTAAAACAATTCCGTTATTTACTACAACCCCTACAAGCGCGATAATTCCGACAACGGAAAACATCGTCATCGCCTGTCCGCCTAACTTGTATATCCATATAACCCCTATAAATAACAGCGGTATCGAAAAGAAAATAATTAGCGGATCTACAAAAGATTCAAACTGGCTTGCCATGACTCCAAAAACCAAAAAGATTGCGACTGCCACTATCAGCACGTAACGCGACGTATAGGATTGAATGTCGTTAGCCTCTCCAAGGAAACGCACCGTTACTCCCTCACGCTGAATAAGCCGCTGATTTACAGTTTCAATAAGAAGTTTCTGCATATCGGTAGCGGCGATTCCCGGCCCTAGGCCTCCCGTTATGCGAATAACGCGCTCCTGCTTTTCGCGCCGTATGGAAGAAGGCGCTCTTCCTTCATTTATTCTTGCCACATTGGAAAGCGACACTCTTGTCCCGTTTTTGCTAATTACTGAAATCGCGTCCAGATTGGGCAAACCTTGCCTGTCATCGCTTTTTAAGCGAACTTGTACGTCTATCAGCCGCCGGCCGTTGCTCATTGTGGTCGCGGCATATCCGTCCATCGCGGTGAGAATTTCAGAGGCGATTGCGGAAATAGACAATCCAAAACTTGACGCGCGGTCGCGGTCAATCTCTATCTGCAACTGCGGGGCGCCTTCATCTACATTTACAGTAGGATTTTCAATATCCGGCAGATAATTCATAATAATATGCTGAATATCCTGGGCAGTATCCATTAACATCGCGTAATTTCTTGAGCTGACGGCGATTTCAATCGGAGAGGTGCTTCCAATGCCGCGCCCCGCCCTAAAACTTATCCGCGTTCCGGGAATTGAATTAAGGTAGGGGGTAAGTTTCTTCATAATTTTATCAGGAGTGTCTATTTGCTTAGCCGGAGGGGGAAGCGTGATCTGTATCGACCCTTGGTTATTTCCGCTTCGCGTCGCCGTCAGGACAATGCTATTGTAACCTTTCACCTCACGCTTGACAAGATCCTCAATGTCAAATAACATTTTTTCCGTAACGTCAATGGCTGTTCCGCGGGGCATCATGACGTTTAACGTCACATTGTCGTCGGTACGCATACGGACGTACATATTCATTCCAATACCGTTGAATTGAAAAAGAGAAAAAACAAGAATAAGGACTACAAGGGCGATAATTATAAGCCTGTGTGAAAGGCAGTAATCAAGGGCAAGGCGGTAATTTTTTTCCATAAAAAGCAGGGCGGATTCAATTTTTTCGTCTATTACGCCCAATATTTTGTTTTTTATCGGTTTTTGTATCCTTGTGTCAAGTTTTAAAATGGAACCGGAAAGGCTTGGAACGAGCGTAACCGCTACGACAATTGAGACGGTCAAAGATATTACCACTGTAAAAATAAGATCATTAAACATAAGCCCCATTTCTTTAAGGTCGTTTTTATAGATGATAAGCGGGACAAATACGCATAGGGTAGTGGCTGTAGAGGCTGTAATGGCGCGTAACATTTCGCGGCTTCCTAAAATAGCGGCGACTGATGATTTTGCCCCGCGCTCGCGGTAATTATGGATATTTTCAAGAATAACGATGGAAGCGTCAAGCGTCATGCCCATGCCCATAATAAGGCCGGTCATGGTCATAAGGTTCAATGTAAAGCCGAAAATGGACATTGACATAAGGGTTAGCAGCATGGAAATGGGGATTGACAGCCCTATGATAATAGTCGCTTTTATGTTACGCAAAAATAAAAGAAGTATGAACATTGCAAGAACTCCGCCTTGAATCGCGTTATTATAAACTTGGCTCATCGTGGCGCGAATCATAGTCGTGTTATCTGAAAGAACCGCTAGCGTAATGCCTTGCGGAAGAGAGGCGTTAATCTCGGCAAGCGCGGCCTGAACCCTGTCGGATACTTTTACCTGATTGGCGCCGCTTTCGCTCGTTACCTGAATATAAACTCCGCTCTGTCCGTTTACGCTGACTCTGGACGCGTTGTCATTGTAACCCATAAATACGTCGGCTACGTCTTCAACGCGGATAATCTGATAACGGGCGGTCTGTCCCGTTCCCGAAATAGGCACGGATTTTACCGCCAATCGTTTTATCTGTTCCACGCTGACAAGTTCTTCCTGCGTCATTATCTGATACTCGCGAGTGCCGCGCCTTAAATTGCCGCCTGAAGAAAGCACGTTTTGCCCATTTAACGAGGTTGAGATGTCGTTTAACGTAAGATTAAAGGCAGAAAGCCTGTTAAGCGAAACTTCAACTTTGACAATCTGCGTAGTGCCGCCTGTTACTTCCGCCGCCGCTACGCCTTCGATTCTTTCAATGCTGGACTGGATTTCATCTTCCGCGAAAATACGCAGTTGATCAGGCGGATAATTTCCCCTGACGACTAGGCGCATAATAGGAAGCGTGCTCATGTCAAACCGGCGCACCGTAGGGGTTTGAACTCCGTCGGGAAGCGAATTGACAAGCCTGTTAAGAAGTATTTGCGCGTCATTAGCCGCTTTATCCATGTTTGTTCCGTATGCGAATTCAAGGTTGATAAAACTCGCCTCAAACTGAGAATTGCTTGTCATATTGACAAGCCCCCTTGATGAAGAAAGGGAACGCTCAAGCCGTTCCGTAACATTGCGTTCAATGTCTTCGGGCCCCGCGCCGGGAAAACGGGTATATATGGAAAGAACGGGACTGGCTATGGAAGGGTAAAGATCCAACGCGAGATTCGTGAGTAACGTAAAGGCTATGCCGATTGAAAGTGCGAACAGTATCACGACTGTTACTGGACGTTTTACCGAATATTCGCTGATAGTCATATAACCCCCGTTATTCCGTAATCCTTACAAGATCGCCGTCGGAAAGAAAATTCTGCCCAGCGCTTACTACATTTTCCCCCATGCTCAACCCGCTTAATATTTCAAAATAATCTTCGTTATCAATACCCAATGTTACTTCGCGCCTTCTCGCTATATTGTTTTCGTCTACAGTAAAAACAATCCATGAGCCGTATGTGTTTATGACGGAGGTTCTTTGAATAACGGGAACGTTGACCTTGCGGCTTGTAACAAGGCTGATAGTCGCGAACATACCCGCCTTTATGCGCGAATCGGGAGCTAGAAAACGCAGGCGTATTTTTAACGTGCGGCTCGCCGGGTCAATTACGGGATTTATTTCGACAACTTCGGCGTTAAAAGTTTCGCCGCTTATCGCTTCAAGACTCAGTTGCGCTCGCATTCCCTGCCTTACTGACGATACAAACCTTTCAGGCACATAAGTTTCAACTAACAGTGATGAAAGGTCTCCGACCGTGTAAACAGGAGACTGGGTTGTAAGAGTGTCGCCTATGCTGTAGGGGGCCTGTAAAACGGTTCCCGACACCGTAGAGACAACGGGGCTTCGCGAATAAACTTCTCCCGGCCTTGAAGGGTCTACCATAGCGACAACTTGTCCGCTTGCGACCCTGTCCCCTATGCCAAGCCTTGTCTCTACAAGTTTTCCGCCGACGGTGGGGTAGATAGTAACCTGGTTACGCGCTAAGATTTCGCCGTTTATAATTACGCTTTTTTCGATAGTGCCGGCGGAAATGGGAGTAACACGGACAGTCGTAGCGTTACGTGAAGCCCCACCCCCCGAATTACCGCCGGTAGTACCGCCGCTCACGGAACCGCCTGTTCCCTGAGCGGGAGTTTTAGCTTTAATCGGAACAAGAAATTTAAGCGCGATAAGGACGGCGAAAAGCGCGATAAGCGAAATAATTACGATAGTGACAATTTTAGATTTTTTCACTTGACACTCCATAAGTTTGAATAAGATTTTTCCAGTCGATATTCAAGGCTGCCGAAAGATCAAGGATCATATTGAAATATGAAAGTTCAGTTTGCAATAAACGCTGTCTTGCGTTTGCCATATTGTTGCGCGCGTCCTGCAACGTTAATGATTCAACCGTTCCGTTGTTAAACCCCTGTTCAGTCAGCTGATAACTTCTCTGAGCCGCGGTAAGGCTTTGACGCGCGATTAGTATGCTGTCCCATAAATTGCGTAATAGGGCGCATAATGATCTTATTTGAGTTTTTGCGGAATTTTCAACCGACGTAAGGTCGAGTTTCGCCTTTTCTATCGCGTCAGACGCTTTTGAGACGGACTGATCCTTTGCCGTCCCTGGAATCCACGGATCAATCGGTATGCTAAGACGGGCGGTGGCGGTTAAGGTGTCAGAAAACGGATCAAAGTTTGAACTGCCCCATTCCACAGATAAATTTATTGAGGGGGCTTTGGCTTGTAATAAAGTTTGCTTTCGTACCAATGTCAGCCTTTCAATCTCCTGATACGCCCTTATAATGTCAGGCCTCTTCGGAAGATACTCATTTATCAGCGATTCCGGATCGGCTTCAATCTTAACGATTTTAACTTCACCTAACAGTATTATGTCATCGTCAGACAATCCAAGCAAGGCGAGGAAATCCGACATATTGTTTCTGTGCGCTGTTTTTGCGGCGCTTAAATTGTACCGCGCGTTTTCAAGGGCAAGACTGCTCTGTATCAGGGAAAGCTCCCCGACTAAACCGTTTCTGAAAGACACTTCGCTTCTTGCGTACTGCCTTTGCGCGAGATTAAAAATTTCTTCAAGGAGCAAAAGATTATTTTTTTCCGCGACAAGCGAATAAAATAATTTAGTAATCTGAATTGAAAGTTGATTTTTAGCGTCCTCGTATTTTAAAATATTCCCCTGATGCGCCAATTTAATATTTTTCAATGTATAAGGAATACCCACGTTAAGGCCAAGGCTGACGCCAAGACCGACGCTGTAATTAAAACCGGAACCGGAAGGGATAACGTCGCCTAAAAGATTGTTTCTGTACCCCGCGCTGGCGTTCGCGCTAATCGACGGAAAAATTTCCGACCAAAGATTTTTTTCAGAATAGCCGCTTGCCGCAAGATCAATCTCAGTCTTTTTCAATGATAGGTTGTTTTCCAGCGCGAGATTAATAGCGTCCTCAAGCCCCAACTCGGCAGCCTGCGCGGGTATGTATAAGAGAAAAAATACAAAAAAAAGACAAATTTTGAGCAGAACAGACGACTTCAGCGAAAAACCTCCTCTTTAATATATTCTACTATAAAATAGAAAGTAATAAAAGACGGTAAAGGTTACATTTCAGGCAGGTGTTTCCAGTAGCGTTTTGGCATAAATTGCCGCTGTAAATCGGTGTTTTTACGGTCTTCATTGTTAATTGTTTTGTGGTAGTGCTTCCATAGTTCTTCCCATTCGTCGCTTTTGGCGCTAGGAATGTCTTCGGCTGATACTTCTTCTAAAATATCGATTTTTACCCGCTTTCCCGGCTTGCGGCTCATACGCAAACCCCTCTTTTCATCAATAATCGCCCAAGGCGTGTCTCCAAAACGGGCGGTAAAAAACTCTTCAATACAGGGAAGGATAAAATGATCTGGTTCGCATTTCGCGACATACTCTCCGTCTTCATTCACTGAAAACCGCAAAAGCCCCATCATTCTGTGAACTTCAATTTGAACATTATCCGCCGTTTTTAATACCGTCAACGTGTCGGCGTCAGCGCGGTTATTCGCGGCTTTATCCGCCGCGCGGCGTTTGTCATCCAAACTGATAAAATTTCGCGCGGCGGATAAAATTCCCTTGCCAAAAGAGATTATTTCTTTTTCTATGGGAAACTCGCTAAGCCACGCCATAATAATGCTGTGGAAAGCGTTAGCTGACAATTCAAAGAGGCTTCGCGCCGTTCCAATAAGCTGCGAAATATTAAATTCATTTGAAAAATAAAAAGTGACAAAATCAATGTCTGTTTTTTCGATTCGCTCCGTCTTATCATCCGCGCTAAGATCAAGTGACATTTCTTCGCCAATGGCGCAAGATTCGCCGTTTATATTGGAAAACAGTTGATCAAGGCTTATTCTCATATTAAAACTCAAAAAGCGGCAGTTGAAGCCCGGCGCCGTCAGCGTCGGATAGCAAACGGCGAATACGGGCAGGATCGTCAGGGCGGTCAATATACGCGCCGCCTGCCGATAAAAAATAACGGGCGCGTTTTAACGTCGCCCCCATTCTGTGGAGGTTTTCTATTGTCAAAGCGCGGGAGCGCCTGCTCTCTATTATCCGCCGCGCCGTTTTAGCGCCTATGCCGGGAATACGCAGCAAGGTTTCGTAATCGGCGCTGTTTATTTCTATTGGAAAAAAATCAAGATTTTTTAACGCCCATGCTGTTTTAGGGTCGATATGCGCGTCAAGGAAAGGTTCGTTTTCCGTTAAAATTTCTCCGGCTTTAAAATGGTAGAACCGTAAAAGCCAGTCAGCCTGATACAAACGGTGTTCCCTAACAAGCGGAGGGCTGGAAGTTTCAGGAAGTCGCGGGTCAAAAATATTTTCTTTTTGCGCGTAACTGCCAGGATGAATAAACGCGGAGTAGTACACCCGTTTTAATGAAAATTTATTGTAAAGCGAACTTGTCAAATTGATGATCTGCCTGTCGTCTTCGTTTGTGGCTCCCACGATAAGCTGGGTGCTTTGACCCGCTGGAGCGAATTGAATCGCCGCTGTTTTTCCCTGCGGAAGAAATTTGCTTTTGTGTTTAGTCTCTTCCATTTCGCGGCTTAAATGCGAAAAATCACTCATCGCGCCGATAATCGCTTTTTTGGATTTTTCAGGCGCTAAGCATTGAAGGCTTTTTTCCGTTGGAAGCTCGATGTTGACGCTTAACCTGTCGGCCCATTTTCCAGCCTCGCGGATCATTTTATCTCCCGTTCCGGGAATTAATTTTAAGTGGATATAACCGCCAAAGCCCATTTCCGTCCTGAGAATTTTCGCGGTCTCGGTCAGTTTTTCCATGACGATGTCGGGGTCCGCGAAAATCCCCGACGACAGGAAAAGCCCTTCTATATAGTTGCGCTTGTAAAATTCGCAGGTTAATTCAGCTAACTCCCTGACTGTAAAACTCGCTCTTTTAATATCGGCGGAAGCGCGGTTTACGCAGTACGCGCAGTCGTATTTGCACACGTTGGAAAACAGCACTTTTAACAAACTGACGCAGCGCCCGTCCTGAGTCCAACTGTGGCATACTCCCATAGGCAGGCTTGTGCCGAACTTTTTACCGCCCTTGCCCTTAAAGCCGTCGCTTCCCGAAGTGGCGCAGGACGCGTCGTACTTTGCCGCTCCTGAGAGAACTGAAATTTTTTCGCGTAAATCCTGACCCATACAAAGACTATACAGGTGTTTAGGATTGCTGTCAAGCGGGAAAAGAGATATAATATTATTTTATAATGGAGGTATTAGAGATGGAAAACAAGATCGCTGTAATAGCTATTATTGTCGAGAACATGGAGAGTGTTGAAAAACTTAACGGAATATTGCATGAATACGCGCAGTACCTATTAGGACGAATGGGTATTCCCTATCACAAGAAAAATTTAAACATCATCAGCGTCGCCATTGACGCGCCGCAGGATACAATTAAAGCGATTTCTGAAAAAATTGACAAACTTGACGGAGTAAGCGCGAAAGTAGCGCATTCAAAGTGAAAAAAACATCAGAAACAAGCGTCATATCGGTTATAGGAAACGGGCGCATTGAGACAGAAGCTAATATTCTTGAAATATGGATTGAAATCTATAAAACAAAAGACACGTTAAGCCAATCGCAAAAAGAGGTAAATCAAGTTGTTAGCGACATAATCAAAATCCTAAAAGAAAATAATATAAATGAAAAAGACATCCATACGACTTCTATAAGGTTTGAGCCTAATTACACTTGGGAAAATCACAGTAAAGTGTATACTGGGCAAAAAGTTGAGCAAAATTTAATTTGTATTATTGATAATATTAAGGACAATATTGGCAAAGCCGTTAAAATTCTGGATTCCATAACCGTAAACAGCGACTCAATAACTTTGGATTTAAGCTTTGGAATAAAAGAAGACAGGGAGATGGTTTTAAAATGCAGGGAATTGGCGTATCAGGACGGATTAGTAAAAGCGAAAAGATACGCTGAACTGGCAGGCTTAAAAATCATCAAGGCGGTTAAAATAGCCGAGAACGAGTCTTCATCCTACAGCAGGGAAAACCGCAGGCTTTTTTTTAGGGAGGCGTCGGCTTCTTCGGAATTTTCAACTCAATTGCCGATAGGAAGAATTGAAAAATCAATGGATCTGTATATTGATTTTATCGCCGAATAAATTAAAGAAGATTACTTCCCTTTTAAATCAACCGCGAATATTTCCGTATAAGTCAATTTTCCGCTAATACGCTCCGACCTCATAAGGCTGATCCGGTTCACAGGATAGGCAATTTCCTGTTTGGGGATAACTATCGGCAGTTCATGCTTTATTTCCCTGCCAAGCGTAATGTGCGGGTTAAAAGGCCTGTTGTCAAAATGTACGCCCTTAGAAAACAAATCATTCGTAATACGCCCTCTGATTGTTTTTAGAGTATCAAGATACTTGTCATTAACATCCGTCCCTATCCACCACAGTTCTTTATTACTGTGTTTAAAACAGCCAGTTGTAGTTAAGGTAAGCGTAAAAGGCGCACTAGGCGGCACAAGCGATTTTTCAATCGCGGAAGTTAAAAGCGGTATAGTCTCATCGGGAGTCTCGCCGATAAAGACAAGCGTTAGGTGAATATTTTCAGGCAGTGAAAAATTCCCTTTTACCGACAGACATTTAATTTTTTCCTGTACGGAAAGAATCTGTTTTTTTACTTTTTCATTACAGTTTACCGATATAAAAAGCCTCTGCATAACAAATATCCCCTTAAAGTTTTTTTTCGCGCTGCGGCAGTATTGTTAAATATACCCCCGCGAGAACCAGAGCCGCTCCCGCCCCTTGCAGAAGTGTAAGCCTTTCACCCAGGACGATAAATCCTGAAATTACCGTTACTACCGGAATTAAATTGATAAATACCGATGTTGTAGAGACTCCCAGCACTTCCATAGCGTGGGCGTAGAGCCAGTACCCGATAGCGGAACAGCCCAGCGCGAGAAATATCACATGAAGCATAACCGGCAATGTGGGATTGCCCCAACTTTTGTATTCAAGCATGGCAAAGGGAAGCAAACCGACAAACCCGAAAAAATTTTGCCAGAATACGATGTAGAGCCGGGAGCGTTTCCTGTCGAAGAGCGGCCGTGTAAGAAGGCTGTAGAAAACCCAGCACAACGCGGCGCCACCCATGTAAACATAACCGGATATGCTCCCCGAAATGGAAAAAGAAACTCCCGCGACAAACGCTACTCCCGCAATGGAAATAAACGCCCCCAACCATGACTGCCAGCCAAGACGCGGCGCGTTGTCATGCGGCGCGTTATCATTCAAAGTGTTATTATCAACATTTTTTGTTTTGAATGATAATTTTGCTACGAGCCAATCGGCGATCATTGTAAGCACGGGAATTGCCGCAGTGATAATGGACGCTTCCGAAGCGGTAACCCGCATCACGCCGTTGTTTTCAAAGAAGAAATAAAAAGTAACCCCCGCCAAACCTGAGCCAATTAATAATGGCATATCCGATTTCAGCGTCTTGTTCGCGCCCTGCCACCCCGAGGAAAATCGGTACATTAAAAAAAGCACCACAATGGCGATGGCGAAACGGACGGCTGCCAGCGTCATTGGCGGAAAAACAGGCAGAGACTCTTTAATTGAAATAAATGAAAAACCCCATAATAAAACGCAGGCTATTATGGAAAGAATCGCGGGCTTCCTGTGCAAGATTACCACCTTAAAACTCTTATTCCCGAAAGAGGTTCACACTAAGAGGAGGGAAGTTAGGGCACATAGTAGAAACAACAAAATTGCTCACTGCTCACTGTTAATTGATTTTACCACAAGCGGATATTTTCTGTCCAGAGGCGGGGGAGTGGGGCGGATCGTGGTACTTTAATTCCGTTTTTTTGCTAAGATACATTGATATTTTCTAAAGTGATATTTTTACTTATTATAATGTTTTTTTCCTTCAGGAAAGTTGGAATATGTTTAATTTTTCCTGCTATTTTGTATAACATGTACAGTTCTTTCGTTTCTTTTATTGATTTATTAAATTGTCTTTGCCAATGAGTACTATCATCCATTCCGTGTACAGGAGCCCCATATCTAAAAACAATACAATTTACTTGCTTTATTTCTAACCATTCCGCCGTATTGCATAATTCTTTTGTTAAAGTAGGCAGATCCGAACATTTTACAAAACGAGGCAAGAAAGCAACAAGATAATTAGTTTCATCGGGATGACAGCCATCTAACAAAAAATAAAAATGGACATATTTTATGTTTCTATTATCGCATACCTTCTTAT
>NZ_BDHE01000020.1:0-14956 GCF_054786175.1 Treponema sp. R8-4-B8 | reverse complement strand
AAATCTCACAAAGGACACAAAGGGAGAGAAGATCACGAAGAGGAATCTGAGGTTGCCGTTCGTTATCTTATCGTGAAGCTCACATATAGCCTTCGAACAACCTTTCTTCGCCTTTGTGTTCTTCTCTTCCTTCGTGTTCTGCGCACTGTCGGCTGCCTAAAGTCAGCCTTGCTTTTATTTTAAACAGCGGTGTTTATTGGTGCTACATTATGCGGCATTTTTCATCCACACGGCTTCGCCGTGCGTTTGATTAACGTGTGTGAAATCTTCTGAAGGGTTTACAAAAAGAGATTTCTATCATTATAATTGTCATTGGAGGAAAATATGCGGTCATTGGTAACAATTCAAAAAGTAAGGGAAGTCACTGCCATTCCCGATTCGGATTTTCTTGAGCTTGCCCATGTAATGGGGTGGCAGTGCGTCGTTAAAAAAGGCGAGTTTAAAGCCGGTGATATGGGCGTTTATTATGAAGTTGACAGTTTTCTCCCACTAGACGAGCGTTATGAATTTTTACGCGCTACTTCATACCGCGACAATGTTGACAACGGCAAGGGTTTCAGAATCCGCACGTTAAAAATGCGCGGCCAGCTTTCGCAGGGGCTCTTTTTGCCGCTTGAAAAATTTCCCGAACTCGCGGGTTTAAGCGAAGGCGCGGACGTTACGGAAAAACTCAACGTAAAAAAATGGTACATTCCCGAAACGGCGAACGCGGGCGGCACAATTATCGGAGAGCGCCCCTACGGCATTCCCGCTTCCGATGAAATCCGCATTCAATCCGCGCTTGAATTGCTTGAGGAGCTTAAAGGGAAACCGTACTATATCACCACAAAAATGGACGGCACTTCCGGGATTGTTTATTATATCGACGGAAAAATCGGCTGTTGCAGCAGAAACAAAGAGATAAAAGACGAAGAGTCTTCCTTATATTGGACGCCGGTTTACAAATACGGTCTTAAAGAAAAGTTTGCAAAGTTCGGCAAAAACATTGTTATTACAGGAGAGATATGCGGCCCCGGAATACAGAGAAACAAATTGCGTTTAACAGGCATCGATTGGTACGTATTTGACGTAAAAGACTGGGACGCGGGAAAATATTTTCCCTACGATGAAGCCGTAAAATTATGCGCCGAATTAGGCCTCCCAACCGTCCCCCTTGAAGAGCGAGGAGAGCAATTTGATTATTCGCTAGAAACTCTGCTTGAAAAAGCAAGAGGCAAGTACCCAAGCGGGCTTGATAAAGAGGGAATCGTAGTACGCAGCACGCTTTCCCCTAAAGCAATATCTTTTAAAGTTTTGAATAACGACGCGCTGCTGAAAGAAAAAGATTAATCAAGAAGAACTCACACAAAGAACACAGAGAAAGAGAAGATCACAAAGGCGAAGAAAGGTTGTTCGAAGGCTATATGTGAGCTTCACGATAAGATAACGAACGGCAACCTCAGATTCCTCTTCGTGATCTTCTCTCCCTTTGTGTCCTTTGTGAGATTTATACGCTTATCTTTTTGTGTGGTTCGTGTGGTTAGTAGTTTAAAGCCTCGGGTCAACACTTTCGTTTTCAAGAGCCAATACCGCGAAGACACATTCGTGATAGCGGTAGAATGGTTCTTTGTTGACAAAACGTTCAAGGGATTCCATGCCAAGGGCGAATTCAGAAAGGGCAAGTTCCTGTTTTCTGCGTAGGGAGCGTTTTCGCAGCCGGTCAAGGTGGGCGTTAGTCGTGTAATCGGGACCGTAGATGATACGAAGGTATTCGCGCCCTCTGCACTTTACCGCCGGCTGCAAGAGAGCGTTTTTGTCACGGGCGATGAAGTCCAGAGGTTTGACTACCATGCCTTCGCCGCCTGAGTTGGTAAGATTGAGCCACCAGTCAATAGCGGCGGCGACGGAGGAGTCATCGTTTAAATCGACTGTTAGGTGATTAGTAGCGATAAAAATCGGATCATTGCCTGAGGTGATATAATCGCGGATCACGGACAGATGGCGAAGATGGTTTTCGTCATGCCAGACTTTGCCTTCGGTAGCGAGAATGTGAAAGGGAGCGACGCGGTAGTCATCTGCCGAGGATATTGGCCAGCAATAACGGCGGTAGGCTTGTGTATAGCGTTCAAGACATTCAAGGCGGTTCTGATAATCTTCCAATACCGCGGAAAGGTTCATATCGCCCGGAGTTCCCGATTCAACTTTTATATCAGAAATATCGCCGCCGTTATACGACATTTTTGCCGCCGTAAGCGCCGAGACCGCTTTGGCAAGGCCGCCTCTGCCAGCCGTGCCTGTTGGGGCGTATTGTTCCAGAATGAGGGCGCGGGCTTTAGCCGACCAAGGCATTAGTTCAGCGTCTAAACACACCCAGTCAGTGGAAAATGCGCCCCAAAAATCTGAATTATTCAAAGCGGTTTGCAATCGGGTTAAAATCGCCTGTTCGTGGGTTTTTTCAGCGCCCGCGAAAAAGTGGCGGCCTGTGCGAGTGTAAATAATACCCGGAACATTTTCCGGCAGTGAATCGCCGTCAATACCGAAGCGGGTTTTAGCGGTTTCACTGTTTTTGCAGATAACGATTACCGCGCGGGAGCCCATGTGTTTTTCTTCGCAGATGATTTTTGAAACACCGTGTTTTTTGTAATAGCCAAAGGCTTCAAGCGGGTGTTCCAAAAAAGAGTCAAGGCCGCTGGTTCCGCTTGGAGACATGGTGGGCGGCAAATAGATAAGCCAGCGGGGATTCGCTGAAAACCTGCTCATTATTTCCAGAGTAAGGGAACTTGCTTCCTCGCTTATGGCGACCTCGCGGTACATCCGGGTACTGACGCGCCGCCTTCCCAGAACATCCGCGATATCGGGTTCATTGCAACCGTTAGCTGAAATGGCGTTGTAGTTCAGGGGTTTGATAGAGGCATAGTATTCACGTTTGGCGGGAACTTCGATCAATTCGCCTTCGGGGTAACGGTAAGCGCTAAGTTTTCCGCCAAAGACGCAGCCTGTGTCAATGCAGATTGTATTGTTAAGACTTCGGGCTTCCGCGGAAGGGATATGCCCGTAAACAACCAGCGCCTTGCCTCGGTATTCTTCAGCCCAGTTGAGTCTGACAGGAAGGCCGAACTCGTCGGTCTCGCCGGTAGTGTCCCCGTACAGGCAGAAACCGCGCACCCTGCCGGAACTGCGCCCATGAAATTTTTCGCAGAGGCCGGCATGTGACACAACAAGTTTGCCTTGATCCAGCACATAATGACTGACCAGCCCGTCAAGGAATTGCATTGCCTTATCAATAAAAGTTTGAGGTTCCTGTTCCAATTCTTTTACGGTGAGATCCAAACCGTGAGTCAGTTTAACGTCGTTTCCACGCAGTTTGCGGAGCAATTTTACATCGTGATTGCCCGGAACGCAGAGAGCCGCTCCTGACTCAACCATGTTAATCACAAGACGCAACACTGGCGCATTGGCAGGCCCTCTGTCGCATAAATCGCCAAGAAAAATCGCCCTTCTGCCATTAGGCGGCTGGGCTGTGTGAGATTCCCTATCCACCGCATAATCAAGTTTTTCCAGCAATTCAGTAAGCTCATCGTAACATCCGTGAATGTCGCCTATTATGTCAAACGGGCCGATTTCGTCGCGTTTGTCATTCCAAAGTTTAGTCCTGACAATTTCCACGGAATCAACTTCTTCCTGAGAATGTAAAATATGCACATAACGGAAGCCTTCTCTTTGCAGATTGCGTAAGCTTTTCGCCAAATCGCGGGCGTGTTTTCTAACAATGTTAGGCGCTACATTGCGATCTGGTCTTACGCGGTTACGTTCAATGCATAAATCTTCCGGCATATCAAAAACAATGGCGACTGTAAGCACGTCGTGGGAGCGGGCAATATCGATTATTTTTTTTCGCGCGAATTGTTGGACGCTGGTCGCGTCAATGACAGTGAACCTGCCCCGCTCAAGCCGCTTGCTTGCGATGTAATAAAGACTGTCAAACGCAGCTTCAGTCGCGCTCTGATCGCTTTCGTCATCGGATACTAGCCCGCGAAAATAATCCGAGCTGAGTACCTCGGTGGCTTTAAAATGTTTTCTTGCAAAACTGGATTTGCCGCTGCCAGACGCTCCCACCGTGGCGAGGAGGCACAGTTCGGGGATTTCTATTTTCATACTGCGTCCTCCGCCGCGTCTGGCGTTTGTTTTTGAGGCGCGTTCTTTTTAAAAATGGCCATTTGAGTCGGCGTGTTTTTATTTTCGTCCTGTTCGCCAATGTCTTCATAACGAACCGAGTAACCATTACGGGCGGCGGCGGAATCTACCCACGCGCGGAATTGGACGCGGTTCCATTCAAAACGATGGTCGCCGTGGCGAAAACGATTTTCTCTAAGACCCGTGTAATTTACATTATAGTCAAAGTTTGGAGTGGTGACGATAACAGTTGTAGGAGACGCGTCGGCAAAAACAACCGATTCAAAAGAGGGAAGTCGGTTTTCATCAAGATGTTCAATCACTTCCACTATCGAGACGGCATCGTAGTTTTTAAACCGTTTATCTCTGTAACAAAGCGAACTTTGAAACAGCGTTACGCGTTTTTTTTCATTTTTCGTCATGCGGTCAAGTTTAAGAATATCGGCTGCCCTGCTTAAAACAACGGCGGATACGTCTGTTCCCGCTATGGCGGTAAAACTTTTTTCCTTCATCAGAAGCTGCAACAAACGGCCTTCGCCGCATCCCATGTCAAGTACCGATTTGGCGCCGCTGTCTTTCAATTCGCCAAATACGGCGGCTAACCGCTGATCATTTAGGCGGGGTATCTTTACCGTTACCGCGGGTTCCGATTCACCTTCCGCTACAGGATTTTCCGCGCCGCCTTCGCCGTTATCAATGCGGTTAAGCCGCTCAAGAGCCTGCCTTGTAAAGTGTCCCAGTTTTGTGAAATAACGCCTTGTAATAAAATTTTTTTCAGGGTGGTTTTCCAGCCAGCCCGAACCGTGGGCAAGGAGTTTGTCAACTTCCTTCTCATTTATCCAGTAATGTTTACGGTAATCAAAAACAGGAATCAATACATAGATATGCCGCAGAAGTTCCTGTAACTTTACTTTCCCCTTGATAGTCAAGTTCACATAACAACTGTTTCCCCATTCGGGAAAATTATCGTCTAAAAGGCCGCTTTCCCATTTAACTTCGTAACCTAGCGGCGCGAAAACTTTTTCCAGCATACTGGTATCGCCGCGGCAAGGCAGCATGACAAGAGTGGCGGAAAGTTCAAGAGCAGTGTCCGCCAGCGCCTGATTTTTTTCACAGCGGCCTGCCATGGCGGTTCCGTAAACGCGGCAAATTGCCGTACTCATAAATGAAGATGAAACATAGGGACGATCATTTACATAATCAAACAACCCGCCTCCTGTGGAACCTTGTTTCCCGCGGGCAAGGTCAAGCGGGTCCATGTCTAATAACAGAGCGGCTGTACAGCGGTTCGCGCTTACCTCAGGATAAAAAACATGCGCTTTGCCAAAGCTAAATTCGGCGGTTTGAGGACGCGATGGATTTTTATGGAGCAGATAGCCAAGCTCGGTGGCGTTCTCTCCTGTGTATGTTATTGTTAAAAGCATAGGTTATTTGTATTGTCCTATTTTTGAAGATTATTTGCAAGATGAGAGAAATTACAGGTAAAATTTCACACAAAGAACACGAAGAAACAAAGAACACAAAGGGGGATCAAGGGTTTTTGTCCATTATCTTATCGTGAGGTTGTCAAGCCCAGTTTATTAACAATGAATTTTTTACTTGACAAAATGTTTTTTAAAGAATAAAATGAAACATGGGAAAAAATGAAGAAAATGGATTAACGGCTATATGTGAGTTAATGGGAGAAACATTCACAATTCCCCATTATCAACGCGGTTACAGATGGGAAGAGCAGGAAGTAACTGAACTATTGGACGATTTATGGGCATTTTATAAAGACAAAGAAAGCGGTGATTTTTATTGTTTGCAACCGATTGTTTTAAGGAAAAATGAAAAAGGTAATTATGATGTATTGGATGGTCAACAACGGCTAACGACATTGTATCTTATTTTGGTAAGTCTTGAAGACAGAATAAAAGAAGATTACCCTTTATATAATTTATTTCATTTGAATTATGCTACAAGAAATGAATGTGAGGATTTTTTATCAACGAAAAAATTTTCCAATGGTGAAGTTGATTCATCAAACATTGATTTTCATCATATTTGTAAAGCTTATAAGTGTATAGAAGGATGGTTCAAAGATAAAAAAAATCATGGCGCAAAAGGCAAGTTGCACCAAATCCTTTTGGATAAAACAGGAGAAGATAGAAATGTAAGAGTAATTCGCTATGAAGTTGAAAAAGAGACAAATCCTATTGATGTTTTTATTAGGCTAAATGTAGGAAAAATTCCGTTGACAGATGCGGAATTAACAAAAGCATTACTTTTACAATCGGATAAATATCCTACTGAAGAATTGAAGTTTATCAAGATGAAACTTTTTAACATTGCAACTGAATGGGATATTATCGAAACCACCTTACAAGAGGATGCATTTTGGGGCTTTCTTAATGATCCTTCGAATGAAAAAAGTTCGCATATAGAATTTATTTTTGACCTGCTTAGTAACAAAATAAATACAGAGAAAAAATATTTTGAACCAAAACCAAAGAAGTATGCGACATTCCTTATATTTTCAAAATATTTACAAGATTTAATTGATAATGGAATTGATGGAAAAAAGTTATCAAGAATAGAGGCAGTAGAAGAAATATGGAACAAAATAATTGAGTATTTTGAATATTTCAAGGAATGGTTTCAGGACAGAGAGCTTTATCATTATATTGGGTTATTTATTGTTTTAAAAAGCAATAAAACAATTGATTTAATAATTCAAAAGGAAAAACAAATTACAAAACCTGAATTCAAAAAATATTTAAAACAAGAAATTGCTACGATTGTTAAAACAAGTACATCCATAGATAAATTAGTTTATGAAGATAACAAGGGCAGAAATACAGACTATAAAAATATTTTTAATATTTTGTTATTACACAATGTTCTTACGACATTAAAAAACGAAAAAGAAAAACCACGTTTCCCCTTTGAGCTTTACAAAAGACAGGAATGGAGTTTGGAACACATTTACGCCCGTAATTCTCAATCATTGACCGATCCTGAAAAACAAAAAGAATGGCTGACTGACCATATAAAATCGTTATCCAACGCAAATTATGATGATTCATATAATGAACTTATAAGAGAAATGGAAGAAATAAAAGCTCTTGAAAAGATCGATGACGGAACTTTTGAAAGCATTGAAGGTAAAGTGTATGAGACAATAGAAAAATGTTTTGAGTTTGAAAATAATGAAGATGTCCACTCGATAAAGAATTTAGGTTTGCTAGATAAGGCAACAAACAGTCAACTAAACAATTCTGTCTTTGATGTGAAGCGCGAAAAGATAAAAAAAAGGGAATTGGAAGGTTATTATATTCCCATATGTACGAGAAATGTATTTCTAAAGGCATATACCGATTATCCTTATACTAATGCATATTGGACAAAAAAGGATAGAGATGACTACTTTGAAGATATTAAAAAGAAATATAATTCTTTTATAGAATTAAAGGAATAACGATATGAATTATACATTTTTTGAACTGCAAAGCCAGTATAAAATCTTAATTCCCAAAATACAAAGGGATTACGCACAAGGCAGAGAAGATAAAAACAACGAAAATAAGATAAAAAGTTATGACTTTATCTTAAAGATTGCAAAGGTATTAAACAATGAAGCCCCTGCATTAAATCTTGATTTTGTGTATGGTTACACAGAGAAAAACACAGAAAATCAGTCTGCTTTTATACCATTAGACGGACAACAGCGTTTGACTACGTTATGGCTGCTGCATTGGTATCTGTCTCCCAAAAAGAAGGTAGGACAGAATGGTATAGAAATGATAACTGTTGCAGACGAAGTGAAAGAATGGTTAAAAAATTTTACTTACGAAACAAGAAATTCATCAAAACGATTTTGCGAAAAATTGATAGAAGAATCTTTGCCTGTTTCTGTTGATGTCTACAAGGAAATTAATGAAGCCAGTTGGTTTATGACATCTTGGAAAAATGATCCAACCGTAGTTTCCATGCTTAATATGCTCAAAACTATTCAAGAGCAGTCTTTTGATAAAGAAAAAGCGTGGGAAAATCTGGTAAAAAACAGAAAAATCACATTTGATTATATTGATATAAAATCTGATGAGTTTAAACTTACGGATGAATTGTATATTAAAATGAACTCACGGGGAAGGCCACTTACTTCATTTGACAATTTTAAAGCGCAAATTTCAGAAATTCTTTCTGCAAAAGAGACTGATTTTGTTAATGAAAAACTTCATTACGAAGGAAGAGAGGTAACATATCAAGAATATTTTGCTTTTAAAATAGATAGCGTTTGGACAGATTTATTTTGGGGTTTTGTAATACAAAATATAGACAAAATACAAGAAAAGATGCGTGAAGATAAAAAAATTGATAAGAATGAAACCCCTATAAGTTATGTTTTTATGAATTTCTTCGTTTTTGTCGAGCAGATGTGTTATTTTAAGGATAATTTAGGCAAAGAAATTTTTGATTTTAAAAGTAAAGATTTCTCTGTTTTTAAAAAGAAGGATAATACATTATTTTTATTCAATATATTGGACTTCTTATATAAAATCAGTTTAGATGAAGATCAAGTCAAAATAAACAATATAAATATTTTCTTTAACAAGCTGTTCAAAGAAGGCATAGTTGATAAACCATATCAGTGGAAAGTTCGACATTTTGATGATAATGAAGTAAATTTATTTGAAAAATGTTTATTGGAAGGAAATAATTTCGAAAATAGAAACAGTATTACTTTATTTTGTCTTGCATCTTATGCTATTAAGTATGATTTAAAGGAAGTAACAATAAAATTAATTTATTATATAAGAGTTATTCGCAATTTACTTCAGGCAACAAGGCAAAGGAAGGAAACCGTTTACACCCCAGATGTTCGTATCAATTATTTTGGTAATTATTGGAAACTATTCAATCAATTACAGGAAAAACCCAATGCTTATGAACGGTTACTCGAAGAAATAGACATTAAAGGAACTAATATTACCGAAAAAGCTTTGAATAATGAAAAAGAAAAAGCAAAAATTATTGTGGATAATGCTTCTTCAAATCAAGAGGTAATCTATGCATTATTCATGTTGGAGGATTTTGAACATTTTAAAGGATTGATACACCTATTAAAGCCAAAAGATAATGTAAGCAAGTTAATAAATTACTCAAAAGCGGTTAATGAAATTTGGAGTATAAATAATAACAAATTAATAATAGCAGCGTTGATAGCTTGTGATTTTGGCGGATTGTATATAAGAAATTGTAACTTTGATAAATGGGAAACATATATATTTGGAAAGTATAATACAATTTTAACTTACGATAAAGATAAAGAAAATGAAAATAATATTTCATTTTCTATATTAAAATTATTTGATACCTATTTATCTTTAACAAATGCTTCTGCGAGCGATAAAATCGAGCAAATAATTTTCGATAAATTAAACAGTTTAGAAGAAAAAGATTGGCGATATTATTTCTTGAAATATTATGAAAAAATGTTGAAAAATAGCAGTTATTTTGCTTGGGAAGATGATTTTGTAATTGAAAGCTTAAAAGGTGAAAGCTCAAATCCATTAGTCGCGTATCATATAAATCCATATGTTGCTACAGTATGTCTTTCATTAGACTCAAGAATGTGTGAAGAAAATGATTGTAAGGCTTTATACAGTGAAGTTTCAAGAATAATATTAAAAAATAAAGTTATACTAACTTGCGAAAATGATGGTTGGCATATTAAAATGCCAGAAGGACAAATAATTCAAGATGAATTAATAAAAAAATACAAAATTACCGATCAAAATGTCCTTTCCGAAACAAATGGAAAAGACAGGATTGAGATTGCTGTGGATTTTTGCAACGATTTGTATAAATGATATAGAGAACCTATCAGAGTCTGTATTAAAACGAATAGCGCTCCCTGAGCATGTCGAAGGGAGCTAATAACCTCACAATCTATCCCTAACCATCTTCCCCGCTATCTCCAACAACTTCTCTTTAGTATTCTGCGCGGGATCGTCAAGCACTGTTTCTAATAGTTCTTTTAAAATTATTCCCATTGTTTTTCCGCTCTCAATGCCAATCGTCATTAAATCATTTCCCGATACGGCAAGGTCTTTCAAAGTGAAAGCATGTTCCTGCGCCAAAACTTTTTTTACTCTGTTGGCAAGTTCCGTCAAGTTCATAGGTTCGGTTTCTTTTCCGGCTAATGCAAAAGAATCAGCGCGGCGCAAAAGGTAGAGGTCTTCAAGAGTACATTCGCCCGCGCGCGCGATAAAACGGCGGACGGCGGCGTCTGACCAATCTTCAGTGTAGTGAAACATATGCTCTTTTACCAAATGGCATACGCTGTCAATTACTTCGTTTGAATAGCACAACCGCCTGAGGATTTCATGGCATATATCAGTGCCAATTTCCTCGTGACGGTAAAAAGTCCAAACGCCGCTTTCGTCCATTTTGCGTACCGGCGGCTTGCCGATGTCGTGTAACAAGGCGGCAAGGCGTACTTCATGTGAATAGTTTTTTGCGGCGGCGTAATCGCAGGCTAAAAGCGAATGATCTAAAACGTCAAACTGATGAAAGCCTTTCTGCTCAACTCCGCGGCAGACGGCAAGCTCTTTTAAAAAAAGTTTCAAAAGCCCTGTTTTTTCCATCAGCGCAAAGGCGCGGGAGGGATAGGGGGAGGCGAGTATTTTATCAATTTCATCCCTCACGCGCTCCCAAGAAACTTTCGCGCTGATACCAAGAGCGCCGTTAATTGCGTCTAACGTGTTTTTTTCAATCTCAAAGCCAAGTTGCGCGGAAAAGCGGACTGCGCGTAACGGGCGCAAACCGTCTTCGTTAAATCTTTCGCCCGCGTTCCCCACGCAGCGGATTATTCCCGCTTTAATATCATCCGCCCCGTTAAAAGGATCGACTATTTCTCCGTCCGGCAGGCGCAGGGCAATGGCGTTCATCGTAAAATCGCGCCTTGAAAGGTCTTCTTCTATATTAGTTGAAAATTTGACTTTGTCTGGCCTGCGCCCGTCAGAATAATCAGATTCCGTTCTAAAAGTGGTAACTTCCGCGCTTTGATTTTTGTACAAAACAGTAACAGTCCCGTGCTTAATGCCAGTGGGAATAACCTTCCCCCCCGCGCGTCTGACAAAATCAATCACCTCTTGCGGCAGCGCGTCCGTAGCCAAATCCCAGTCGTGAATATCTTTCCCTCTTATCATATCCCGCACCGCTCCGCCCACAAGGTATGCCTGTTTCCCATTGTTGTTAAAAATAGCGGCTATTTCTTTTAATACCGGATGAATAGTCTTTATCAATTGAATATCCTTTAATGTTTTAGTATACTTTTTTTAAAGACTTAATACCACAAAATAACGGAGGAAATTTGCTAGGCATTATTTTTACAGGCGGGCAGGGGCCGAAAACGCAGGTTATAAAAAGCTTGCTTGAAACCGAAGCAAAAGACGCGATGTTTATTGCCGCCGATTCCGGTTTTCAGGCGGCCTTAAGCGCCGGAGTAAAGCCCGATTGGGTTATCGGTGACATGGATTCTATTGAAGACCAATCGCGCCTATCCGCCTGGCCGCCGGAGCGCGTTATCCGCCATCAACACGAAAAGGATTTTACCGATACGGAATTGGCTCTTTCTCTCGCGGTGGAAAAAGGCTGTGAGGATATTTGGCTGATAGGCGGCGGTGGCGGCAGAATAGACCACCTTTTTGCGATTCGTTCCCTTTTTGAAAGAGAACTTTTTCCATCCCGTTGGATTACCGACGCGGAAAACATCTTTTGCATTGACGCGGACACAACGCATAACGAACTCTCCTGCCGCATGGAAGCAAACGCCCGCGTGTCAGTGTTTCCGTTTGGCTCAGGCCCGTGGGAAGCGAAAAGTAAGGGACTTAAATGGCCGCTTGTCGGCCTTCCCTGGGATCGCGGTTTTTTCGGCTTAAGCAATGTCGCGGTAGACGGAGATTTTTCCGTAACAGCGGAAGCCGGTCGTTTCATGGTGATAACGCCTTTAGAGGAGAAATAAATTACGAAGAATTTCACACTAAGAGCACAAAGAAACAAAGAACACAAAGGAGGGATCAAGTATTATTGTCCGAAAATTATATATGGACTTCACGAATATGATAACGGACAATAACCCCCTATTCCTCTTTGTGTTCTTCTCTTACTTCGTGTTCTTTGTGAGAAATCTTAGGGGGAATAAATGTCAGCAGTGATAATGGATGGAAAGAAACTTGGGCAAAAAATACGTGAGAGCGTAAAAGTAAGAGCCGCAGCGTTACGCGAAAAGGGAATTACTCCCTGTCTTGCGGTGGTGCTTGTCGGCGAAGACCCGGCGAGCTTATCTTATGTAAGGTCTAAGGAAAAGGCGTTAGCTGAGGCCGACATGGAAAGCCTCGACATAAGGCTTCCGCAAATGACAAGCGAGGCGGAGATTCTTTCCCTGATAGCCAATCTTAACAAAGATAAAAAAGTGCACGGCATTCTTGTTCAGTCTCCAGTGCCAAAACACATTGACGAAGAAAAGATAAATGCAGCAGTCGCTCCAGAAAAGGACGTGGATTGCTTTCATCCTGTTTCGGTCGGGAATATGGTGCTGGACAGGCCCGGATTTTTGCCGTGTACGCCGCATGGCGTTCTTGTTTTTTTAAAGGAGTACAATGTTCCCGTATCAGGCGCGAATGTCGTAGTGGTGGGAAGATCTAACATTGTGGGGAAACCGCTTGCAAATCTTTTGATACGCCGGGAATACAACGCGACTGTAACTATCTGTCACACGGGAACTAAAGACCTTTCCCGCCACACTTTGCAAGCGGACATTTTGATAGCGGCGGCCGGAAAAGCGGGATTTATAAAACCGGAAATGGTAAAAGAAGGAGCGACGGTAATCGATGTGGGAATAAACCGCGTCCCCGATTCAGCCGCCGCAAAAGGCTACCGCGTCTGCGGCGACGTTGATCCCGCAGTAGCGGAAAAGGCCGCGTTTTTTACGCCTGTTCCCGGCGGCGTCGGCCTTATGACCGTCGCAATGCTCTTGCAGAATGTTGTCGAAGCTGCGGAAAAAAGTGTATAATATTGTTATGAGTGACCTTGAAAAAATAGACGATATTCCGTCAACGTCAAGTTTATCCAAACTTGGGATTTCCGCTATCGGTTACGCCGCCGGCGGAATTTTTCTCTTCCTCCTGAACATCTTTGCCCGCTTCAAAGTTTTTGGGCTTATCATTGGAGGAATTGTCTGCCTCGTCGGCATTGGCTCTCTTATGTCAAAAGACCCGGCGGACAGAAAAGCCGGTTTTCTAATCACGGCTGCGGGCGCGCTGACAATACTCTCTAAAGCGAGAATCCCTTTTTTTACCGCCATTTCCGGCACTCTCCTGAGCATCGGCGCAATCGGCCTTCTCGCGCTTGGCATTATAAACGGGATTAAATTTTTTATCGGGTTGAAGAAGAGATCGTAATTTTTTATCACGAACCAACACTAACTTTTACTTTCGTATCTTGTCGGTGTTCGTGAGTAAGCATTGATCGAACATACATTCTGACCACTAAAACACATTAGAAAAAGTATCATCGAAAAAGTCCTATTTATGTGTTTTAGTGGTCAGACGGTAATGAGCATTTTACCACCTTCTAATCTGTTGAAACATTTATGGTGTTTCAACAAACTTACCTGTGTCAATCACCTTTTTTTTATTTCTTTTTGCTTTTATATTCTTCGGTTAATGTTTCTTTTACGGCTTCTTTTACCGTATCTTTTACGGCTTCACTTACTATCCTTTCAATATTGCCTACAAGAGTGTCATGAAGCCGTTCCATTGCATCTTCTGGGGAAGGTTTAAGAACAAACAGTTGATACGTTTCGATATTTAGAGCGTTTGCGAGACGATCTAACATTTCAGGGGTAGGAAATTTCCGAGATACTTCAATCATGGCAATATATTGGGTGGTTATATTGGCTTTTTCTGCCAATTTTGCTTGAGATAGGTTACATTTTTTGCGATTTTCTTTGAGATTATTTGCCAATATATCCCTAATACCTATCATTTTTAGCCTGCTTGCTTGTCAATGAGACGATAATAAATGCTTTATGGGCATTGACAAGCGTCATAAAAGCCACTATAGTTGCTCTAAAGACGCTCATTTTGGGCTTTTTTATGTTTCTTTAGAGGCAATTCAGGAAAACGTCCTATTTTATAGGTAAAACAGGGACAAGCAAGGAAATAAGCCCGTATAAGGCTTATATGGAACAAAAGCATTCATGCCGTTTAAAGCATGAAAGGAGGATTTTTATGAAAAAAACAACAAAGATGTTGTTCAACATTATCGCCATCGTGGCGGTAATTGGATTTGGAATTATTGGGTGCGACAACGGCACTGGCGGTGGCAATGATCCTGTAACCTACCCCGTAACCGTCAACGGCGGCAACGGAAGCGGCAGTTATGCGGCAGGCGTAACCGTAAGCATTAGCGCAACAGCGCAATCGGGACAGACGTTCACAAACTGGACAGTCAATTCAGGCGGCGCAACACTGGCAAATCCAAACAGCGCAAGCACCACATTCACCATGCCGGTAAACGCTGTAACCGTTACGGCAAACTTTACAGGCGGTGGCGGTAACAACGACAACACAAGCAATACAAACCCCGATGTAGGAACTGGAACTATTGAAAGCAGAAAGTACCGGATGGAAGTGTATAATATCAGCTCTTCAACTTCCACTTACCTGATAAATACTTACGCCGGTAAAACTTTGCAGGATGTCACAAGAGCCGATGTGGTTTCCAGAGGTCATACCGCAGCTAACACCTATAC
>NZ_BDHE01000019.1:0-35188 GCF_054786175.1 Treponema sp. R8-4-B8 | reverse complement strand
CGCAATGGTTACTTACAAAACAAACGCCGCCCTTTTTAGGAATATTCTCCCTGCCTTTAACCGCCGTGTGCCCCGCTATAGGAAGTAATGACAGCGCCCACCCTTGCGCGAGACGGTAAATAATATGCGTCATCGGTTTTTTTAATCCAAACGGGCTTAATGCCAACGCGATAAGGGCAAACGGCAATAAAAAAAGCAAAGCGGCGACTAAATATCCAAACCCTAGTATTGTTTTTATCATGTTTTAATTATCCCTAATTTCTGGAAAAAAAACAACCGTAAACCGCCCCCGTTATGTTTCACGCATTGACTTTTTTTTATTACTGTTACATTATCAATAAATGGCAGACCTTAAAAAATTCTCAGGCACGGATATCGAAATTGCCCAATCAGTATTTCCGGAACACGCCCTCCACATAAAGGACGTGGCAAAAAAAGCGGGAATTCCCGATGAGTACATCGAATATTACGGAAAATACAAAGCAAAAGTAAATTACAGCTTTCTTCAGGTAAACAAAGATAAAAAAGACGGTAAATTAATTCTTGTAACGGCGATTAATCCTACTCCCGCAGGAGAAGGCAAGACGACCACGACGGTAGGAGTCGCCGACAGCCTTTCGTCAATCGGAAAAAAAACGATGGTCGCCCTTAGGGAGCCTTCGCTCGGTCCCATATTCGGCGTTAAAGGCGGAGCCGCTGGCGGCGGCTGGGCGCAGGTTATTCCAATGGAAGACATCAATCTGCATTTTACTGGCGACTTCCACGCTATAGCCGCCGTGAATAATCTTTTGGCAGCGATGATAGACAACCATATTTTTCAGGGTAACGAATTAAATATCGATCCAAGAAAAGTCGTCTGGCGCAGATGTATCGACATGAACGACCGCCAGCTTCGATTTATTACGGACGGTCTTGGGGGGAAGATAAACGGTTTCCCGCGCGAGGACGGATTTGACATAACGGCCGCGTCGGAAGTAATGGCGATTCTCTGTCTCGCCGAGAGCATTGACGATTTAAAAACAAAGTTGGGGCGCATAATTGTAGGCTACACTTACGGAAAACAAGCCGATGAAAAGCCGGTTACCGCCGCGCAGCTCAACGCTCAGGGAGCGATGGCGGCTCTTCTTAAAGACGCTCTAAAACCAAATCTTGTGCAAACAATGGAAGGAACTCCCGCTTTTATCCACGGCGGACCATTCGCGAATATCGCGCACGGCTGCAATTCAATCATGGCTACCCGTCTCGCTCTTAAATGCGCCGATTATGTGGTTACCGAAGCCGGTTTTGGCGCTGATTTGGGCGCGGAAAAATTCCTCGATATTAAATGCCGTTTTGCCGGTTTTAAACCTTCCGCGGTAATTGTTGTCGCCACCGTCCGCGCTTTAAAATCACACGGCGGCGCGAAAAAATCCGAACTTGAGAATGAAAATCTTTCCGCTCTTGAAAACGGCCTTCCCAATCTTTTACAGCACGTGGAAAATATAAAAAATGTTTATAAACTTCCCGTAGTAGTCGCAATTAACGCTTTTTCCAAAGATACAAAAGCTGAATTAGAGTTAGTTGAAAATAAATGCAAAGCGTTAGGCGTAAATGCCGCCGTTTCCGAAGTGTGGGCGAAGGGGAGCGAAGGGGGAGTCAAACTCGCCGAAGAAGTAGTACGCCTTTGCGAACAGCCGAACAATTTTGAGTTTTCTTATGACATTAATCTTTCCATTAATGAAAAAATAGAGACAATAGCGAAAAAAATATACCATGCCGACAGCGTTGTCATTTTGCATAACGCCCAAAAACAGATAAATCAAATTGAAAAAATGGGCATTGATAAAGTCCCAATCTGCATGGCGAAGACCCAGTACAGTTTTTCCGACGACGCTACCCTTCTCGGCGCCCCCAAAGGATGGCGCTTAACAGTAAGGGACGTAAAAATATCGGCGGGCGCCGGTTTTATAGTAGCCCTAACAGGCGAAATAATGACAATGCCCGGCCTTCCCCCCGTCCCATCCGCCGAAAAAATAGACATTGACAGTAATGGTAAAATATCGGGACTGTTCTAGCAGTGTGTAAAAATTTAAATTTTATTCTAAAATTTTATCTCGCAGAGGCGCAGGGGCGCAAAGTTGTTGTTCGAATGCTCATCGTATTACTCATGATCCTTGTTTTGAAGATAATATATGTTGTAGAACGAAAATCTATCGAACAGGTACTTTGCGCCTCTGCGCCTTTGCGAGAGGTCTTTCTGAAAATATTTTAATTTTTAACAAATAAAAGTAAAAATGAGTGCCAGATTCTTTTAAAGATGTTTCCTTTTTTGGCTTCTACGGCGGTTACTAACTGCACTCTGCTTAGTTCACCTTGTTCGTCGGAGATTATGAAGTATCCGGCGGGAGAGCCGGCGGGGAGAGGGGCGGTTAGTTTTTTATTGACTTCTGTCGCGTATTGAAGATTATTTGCGCGGGTGATGGGAGAGGTAAAGTCCGCCGGGTTTGCGAAGGCGAGTTCCACCGTGTTTGCCCTACCCTTCCATAATTTGGCGTTATCTATTTTTATGTCTTTCGGGCGGACTGTTTTAAAATTGTCAAACGCCCATGTAAGAAGGCTTATTCCGTCTTTATCGCGAATACCGGCGCCGCTTCTATTGTTGGGAGCGCCCAGAATTACAAGTATAAAGCGCGTATTGTTTCTTTGCGCGGTAAGGGCGATATTGTAACCTGATTCTTCAATAAATCCCGTTTTAAAGCCGTCAACGCCGGGAAAAACTTTTAACAGCGTATTGCGGTTTTCCTGCGTTATAGTGCGCGGATTACTTCGATTTTTTTCCCTTACGTTAGCCGCCATTGGATACGAAAATTCTGGAACAGAATGAAAATCGGCAAGGCTTTGCGGATGCATTATCAGATACTGACGGCAAAAAGAGGCAAACTCGGCTGCGGTCGTCATATTGTCTTCGGAAATGCCAGATGAATCAACAAATCGCGTAACTTTTAACCCCATACGCCGGGCTTCGGTTGTCATCTTACCGGCAAATTCATTCACGGTCGGCGCGAGACGCAACGCCGCCGCGACTGCCGCGTCGTTACCCGAAACAACCGCGAGACCGAGTAATATTTCTCGCAGCGTAACAATTTGCCCCGGTTCCAGAAACATCAAACTGGAACGGTAAGGTTGGTTCTGCGCCCAACTTTCAACCGTTATGGGAATTATCTCATTGTATGATGCCCTGCCCTCTTCAATCTCTTTCATAACAAGATGCATTGTCATTAATTTTGTAAGCGAAGCGGGAGGAATTTCCTCATCAGGATTTTTTGAATAAAGCACAGTACCCGTATGCGCGTCAATCAAAACCGCCGCCCTTGAAATTATTTCCGGCGCGGTCTCAATAATCGGTATAAGCGCGGATTGAGCCTGATAAATCTGCGCCGACACAGATAAAACAAATAAAAAAGAATAAAGAAAAAATAATAAAGAAAATTTTATTCTTTTCATACGGTAATAATTTTTCTAATTAAAATTCAGCCTGACCCACGGCGCGGGGATAGGGAATAACATCGCGGATATTCGCCATGCCGGAAACATACTGAATAAGGCGTTCAAAGCCAAGGCCGAACCCCGCATGAGGCACGGAACCGTAACGGCGAAGGTCAAGGTACCAGTGATAATCTTCTTGTTTTAAACCAAGTTCGCCCATGCGGCTGATAAGTTTTTCAAGATTGTCTTCGCGCTGGGAGCCACCTATAATTTCACCTAATCGCGGGACAAGAACGTCCATGGCGCGTACTGTTTTGCCGTCGTCGTTTAACTTCATATAAAAAGCTTTTATTTCTTTCGGATAATCGGTAACGATTACTGGACCGCAGGCGATCTTTTCCGTTAAGAACCTTTCATGCTCACTTTGCAAATCACAGCCCCAGCTTGGTTTAAATTCAAAAAGATCGTTCTTTGAAGCGACGGCTTTTTCCAATTCTTTAACGGCATCAGTATAAGTGATATGCGAAAATTTCGCGTCCGCAACCTGCCGCAGATTTTCAATTATTCCCTTTTCGACATGGGCGTTAAAAAACGCAAGTTCGTCGGCGCATTCGTTCAGAGCGGCGTTAAATACATACTTTAGAAAATCTTCAGCTAACGCCATATCGTCTTTTAATTCGGCAAATGCGATTTCAGGCTCCACCATCCAGAATTCGGCAAGGTGGCGGACGGTGTTGGAATTTTCCGCGCGAAAAGTGGGGCCAAAAGTATAAACGCGCGAAATGGCTGTAGCGTAGGTTTCACCTTCAAGCTGGCCTGAGACCGTTAAAAATGTTTTCTTGCCAAAAAAATCTTTGGAATAATCTATCGCACCCGCGCGTCCGTTATCCGCTTTTTGGGCAGATTGTTTCGCTAGAGCTTCAAGATCGAGCGTCGTTACCTGAAACATCGCTCCCGCGCCTTCGCAATCTCCAGCTGTGATAATCGGCGTGTGCAGATAATGAAAATCCCTCTCCTGAAAATACCTGTGAATCGCAAACGCCAACCGGCTTCTAAGACGCGCCACCGCTCCGAAAGTATTGGTACGCGGGCGAAGGTGCGCGATCTCACGAAGAAATTCCAAAGAGTGCCGCTTCTTTTGAAGCGGATAAGCTTGAATATTACCGGTAGTTTCGGCGGGGGCGTCCCCTAAAACATTCAAAGACACGGCGGCAATTTCCACAGCCTGCCCCGAAGCGGGAGAAGGTATCAGCTTTCCGCTGATTTTTACGGAAGCGCCGGTAGAAAGAGAGGCAAGGGCGGCTTCCGTCCGCTCGTCAATTCCCGCCCCCCTGTCAAACGTGCATTGAATACCCGCAAAGCAGGAACCGTCGTTTACTTCCACAAAGACAAGATTCTTCATATCCCTCTTTGTCCTAACCCACCCCGAAATCTCAGTTTCCTGAGACTGTGGAGACTGCTTAATAATATATTTTATAAGTGTTGGCAACATGAGGACATTATACAGAAATAACTAAAAAAGATGAAGAGGGAATGAATATTGTTTAAAATAAAAATGATATTACTGATTTATTACCGGAATAAAGCCATTTAAATCATCATTACGGATAATCTATTCTATAGGTGTCACCATTACACCTTTTAAATCTGCCAAAGCTCTTAAGAACTCCTTTGAACAGACCGTATTTTTCTATCGCCAAAATCATATATTCAGAACATGTCGGTTTAAAAAGGCAGTTTCGCCGCACTTCTTCCGGCGAATAATGCTGATACAGATGTACAAAACCGATAATCATTTTCTTTAGTACAAAGATAAAACCAATGCCCTGGCAAATCGCCCAAACAACGATCAGTACAATAAAAGGTTTTTCTTCAACCGCTCGTTGAATTTTAAGCGCGATATCGGGAAAACAGAACCGTAAAAAAAAATAAACAAGGACTGTTACGCCAAGCGTACTGGTACAAAAAACAAAGTAACATTTTAAAACAGTCAGAATACTTGTTTTGGGGCGTATCAGTTCTTTTTCAAGAACATATCTTTCCGCTTCCTTTTGTTCTTCTTCCGAACTGATACAATCCGCCATTATGTTCCCAAATAACCGGAACCGCATTACACGGTCCCGGTATTTTAAAAATTAAGCCTTTTTCTTCCGTATTAAAGCCTTCATATCCTGAATAGTGTTTTCTTCCTCCGAGGTGGGTTTGTTGCTAAGCGTAACAGATAAAGAATCTCCGGGGACTGAAATGATCAATTCATTCTGTACGGTCTGGTATACTTTAACACCCCCTTTAATCTCATCTTTCTGAACAGTCTGTATCTTAAGAGCTGTAATATCTTTATAATGAAATTCACTAGTCGTCTCATCATGTTTTTCCCAATCGCTGCTTAAGATCAACTGATAAGAGACAATCTCGTCCCTAGTAAAGAACAGATAGGTAACTTCATATATTGAGCTGCGGAATCTGCCATCATCGCCGATTTTCCAGAAGAAAGCGTCTCCGGCGGCTAATTCTTTAAATGGGTTTACATACACATAGTTACCAATGGAAATTGTCTTTTCAATCTGGCTCTTATCAAAGCCGACTTTCTGCAATCCTCTGTTCTCCGGATCCAACCGCTGTACAATGGCTTTAACTAGCGCGTCGTATTCCACATCGGAAACGTATTTTAGTTTCTTATCAAAGCAGCCTTTTTTCTTAATTGTAATTTTTTCCTTTTTAGCAAAACAACCTTTTAATATTGCGCCACACCCTTTTTTGTTTTTATCGCTAAAGTAAAATACCGCTTTTTCCTGTTCCTCAGTACGATAACCTGCTTTCAGATCGATTAATGTACCTGCTCCTTTTTTGGGAATAACAATACCTAATACAGAATCCAATAATCCCATTTTTTTCTCCTTATAAAATAAATTATGGTCAAGCATACGCCTAACCTAGATGCCTGTAGGACGTTCAACCCCCAAAATCTCATAAAAATTCGCGACATAATCTTTTGTAAGATCGTTTTGATTCGTGGTTTTCAATAGCTTCTTATAATAGGGGTTGGTAACGGAGAAATTATCTTCCATAAATACGGCGCCGCAAGCCTTACATTTTACTATCATATAGCGCCTCTTGAAAATGATTTATATAACGCGCCAAAAAGTATTACAATATTTTTGTCGGTATTTTTGCTCATTTGCGTATTATAGCTATTTTTGGTATTATTGTCAATAAGAAAAATATTGTTTTTTGCCTTTTTTTCTCATCCGGCACAATATAAATTAAAATAGTTTTGGGTACTACAATTATAAAAGCATTTTGGAATATTGACAAAAATTGATATTTTACTAAAATGACATTATAGAAAAAAGATCAAGCAGGACGCTTTCTGTCCGGTGTCCTAATATTTTTATAGGGATGCCATTATGAATAAAGAAGAAATATTAGAATTAATTAAAACCGGTTCCATTGACATTTTAAAATTAAAACCTCTGCTCTCCGACATAAATACGGTTGATATTGCCGAAATTTTTGACGAATTGGACAGGGAAAAAATAATTCACTTGTTCAGAATCCTGCCCAAAGCAATCGCGTCGGACGTATTCGCGTACATGGACAGCGACCATCAGCAGATTATTGTCGAAGCCCTTACCGATTTGGAAATCGGCGAAATCATGAACAAACTTTTCGTGGACGACGCGGTAGACTTTATCGAAGAAATGCCCGCCAATGTTGTCAACCGCGTGCTTAAAAACGTACAGCCTGAAAAACGAAAATTAATCAACCACATTTTACAGTACCCCGACGATTCAGCGGGCAGTATAATGACGACGGAATATGTAGACCTTCGCGAAGACGCGACAGTACGCGAAGCTTTTGACACTATCCGCAGCACCGGCATTAATAAAGAGACAATTTACAACTGTTATGTGATACGAAGGGATCGCCTTCTTTTAGGCGCCATTTCCGCGAAAACGCTTATGCTTGCCAAACCGCAGGAGCGTATCGGCGATATTATGGACACCAATCTTGTTTTTGCGCATACAACCGACGATCAAGAAGCTATCGCTGAACAATTTAAAAAATACTCGCTTTTGGCGATGCCGGTTGTTGACAAGGAGCAAAGGCTTGTGGGCATTATAACGGTAGACGACATTGTAGACGTAATCGTCGAGGAAAGCACTGAAGACATTGAAAAGATGAACGCCCTTGCCCCCTCTGACGATCCGTATTTAAAAACCGGCGTTTTCAGATTAGCGAGAAACCGCATCCTTTGGCTTTTAGTGTTGATGCTTTCCGCTACCATAACCGGCTTAATCATTTCCGATTTTGAAAACGGGCTTGCTGCCCTGCCAATCCTTGTCGCATTCATCCCGATGCTCATGGACACGGGAGGCAACGCGGGCTCCCAGGCTTCAACACTAATTATCCGCGGTATGGCAATAGGTGAAATAAGCCCTAAAGACATTATCCGCGTTATATGGAAGGAAGTGCGTGTTGGTTTGTTATGCGGATTGGCTCTTGGAACAGTGAATTTTATACGCATTTTTATTATGAACGGGCAAAATCTTATGTTATGCGTCACGGTTACCCTGTCCGTATGCTGTACGATCCTTATAGCAAAAACCGTGGGATGCGTTCTTCCCTTAGCTGCAAAGTGCCTAAAAATTGACCCTGCCGTCATGGCGGCCCCGTTAATCACTACTATTGTGGACGCCGTATCGCTTATAATTTACTTTTTATTCGCCAAAGCGATTCTTGGTCTGTAAAGTGTTGACAGACTCCCATTGCCACCCCTTCGACCTTTCCCCTCTTTTCCCGCAAATGGAACAGGAACGCCGCAGATTGGGAGTTACTGCGGCGGCAAGCTCTTACAACATGGAAGAATTTACGCATAACGAAGAAATAGCGTATAACGCCGCCGCTGAGAACGCAGCTCCTCTGTTACTCTGCTTCGGCGTTCACCCCCAACTGCCCGCCGTAAAAAAAGAAAATGGCGAATTATTTACGGACTCTGAATTATCAGGCAGCCTTAAAACCTTGCAAAATCTAGCTTCGGCGGGCAGAATATCCGCGTTAGGCGAATTTGGTTTTGACCTTTACAATGCGGCTTTTAAAGAAACTGAAAAAACACAGGACGTTTTGTTTGTGGCGCATTTGGAAACTGCCATCAATTACAGTCTGCCAATAGTTCTTCATGTGCGCCGCGCCATACACAAAATATTTGCCGCCGCAAAAATTTTATCAAAGTGTAAGGCGGTAATTTTTCACTCATGGCCAGGCACCCTTGAAGAAGCCCGCTCACTGTTACGCCACGGTATTAACGCGTATTTTTCATTTGGGAATACAATTATGCACAACCACAAACAGGCAATCCAATGCTGTTCTTCGCTCCCGCTGGAAAGGCTTCTAACGGAAACCGACGCTCCCTTTCAACCGAGGAGGGGCGAAAAATATTCCACATGGGCAGACTTGCCTTTGATACTAAAAACGGCGGCAAATCTTCGCAGTGAAGCCGGTAATAAGATTGATGAAAAAGATTTAGAAGCGCAGATTGAGATTAATTTTAAACAAGTTTTTAATATGAGATATTAGTTAGTAACATCTATAATTTTACAAAGCATTATTCCCAAATTTTCTCTCGCAAAGGCGCAGAGGCGCAAAGTTTTCGTCCGATAGCTCATTGCTGATCAAGATATATTAGTTTAGCTACAAATCTTGAAGGAAAAAAGGATGATCCTGCAAACAAAAAACTTTGCGTCCTCTGTGCCTTCGCGCCTTTGCGTGAACCTCTTTTCCGAAGTTTTCCTACAGTCTCTTGCGCCTTTGCGAGAGGTATTCTTTTAAATAATTTATTACTAAAACAATTTAATGTTACCAAACAAACCGCGCACTAAAGCTTTTCCTGCTTCCCTGCCGATTTGCGTCATCGCGCTTGAGAGCGCCTTGTTCGCGGGAGAGCTTGTTTTCCTCGCGCTTGTCGTTCTTGGCGCTTTTACGGGCTGGGTTTGCCGCGTTGCGGCGGGCTGTTGTTTCTGCTGCTGCGATTGCGTTTGCTTTTTTTGTTCCTGCAATACTTCATACGCGGATTCGCGGTCAATAGCGTCGCGGTATTTTGAGTTAAGCGGGCAGCTTTTAATGATGCCGCTTATGCGCTCCGGTTCGGCGGGGCCTATAAAACTTTTTGGCGGAAGTAAAAATGCGCGTTGTACGATCTTTGGAGCGCCTTTCTCGTCAAGTACTGATATGAGCGCTTCGCCTGTTGAAAGCTCGCCTAAAACTTTTTCACTGGAAAATTCAGGATTGGAGCGGAATGAGGCGGCGGCGGCTTTTAACGCTTTTTGATCATTTGGCGTATATGCGCGTAACGCATGTTGAATTTTATTTCCCAACTGCGATAATACGGTATCGGGAATATCTGACGGCGACTGCGTAATAAAGTAAATGCCGACGCCTTTGGAGCGGATAAGGCGCGCCACTTGCTCGACTTTTTGCAGAAGGGCCTTCGGCGCTTCGTTAAACAAAATGTGCGCCTCGTCAAAAAAGAACACCATCTTTGGCTTATCAAGATCGCCGACTTCCGGCATCATCTCGTAGAGGCCTGAAAGCATCCACAACAGGAATGTCGAATAAAGCAACGGGCTTTGAAAAAGCTTCACGCAATCCAGAATATTGATAAAGCCGCGGCCTGAACCATCACAGCCAAGCCAATCGCGCAGATCAAGAGCCGGCTCTCCAAAGAAAATATCCCCTCCGCTTGAGGCTAACGTTAAAAGATTTCGCTGAATGGTACCTACGCTTTGCGTCGAAATATTGCCGTATGTAGATGATAACTCCTTAGCGTTGTCGCCCGCAAATTGCACCATCGCCCGCAGATCTTTTAAGTCGATCAGTAATAGGCCGTTGTCGTCGGCAATCTTAAAAATTATCTGTAAAACGCCACTCTGCGTTTCATTGAGACCGAGAATACGCGAAAGAAGAAGAGGCCCCATATCGGATATCGTCGTGCGAACAGGAATCCCGTTTTTACCGTACACGTCAAAAAAACGCGTGGGATAATCCGTATACGCAAAATCGCTTATGTTCATGCTCTTTACGCGTTCTTCCACATTTTTATTAGGCTCGCCCTTTTTGCAAAGTCCCGAAACATCCCCTTTGATGTCGGCTAAAAAAACAGAAACGCCTATGTCGCTTAACGCTTCCGATAAAACTTTTATAGTTACAGTTTTGCCCGTGCCGGTAGCTCCGGCGATAAGACCGTGCCTGTTTATCATTTTGGAAAGCATGTAAACAGGTTCTTTACCTGTTGCGATCCATAATTTATTTTTATCAACCGCGGGTTTGCCATCCGCGCCAGGAGCGGCGGAATCCGGCTGCTTAACCGGAAAAATATCTAATTTTACGCCGCAGTGTTCACAGAACTTCGGGGCGGCTCCCCCTGTAATATTCAAAGTGCCGCCGCAAGCCGGGCATTTATTATTTGTAATTTCAATCGCCATTAAAGTTTTCTCCTGTAACCTATTGTACTATAAATATACATTTTGTGCAATTAACCTTTATGTTGTATTATTTAATTTTTATTATTAATTATTTAAATATATACCGGCATTAGCGTGGATATATCTTAAAACCTATTGTAACAATAAAGCCGGTCGATTTAGGATAATCAGACGTATCAACTATTGAATTAGGATGCGCCGCCCCGTCATTCGCGCTTCCTTCAAGAATATCGGTAAAATATGAAATGACCGTTCCCGCCTCGCCGTAAAAGGCAACAGGCAGCTTGCTAAGGTTCCATTCGACCCCTATTTTTATTATATGGCTCCACTGGTACGCGCCGTCCTGAAGAAAAAATCTTTTAAGAGCAGGGGTGTTATCTCTGTCATACGGATCAAGCTCCGACAGCAAATTACTTCCATCAACGGCGTTAGGGCCAAAGTCGGCGCCATGCCGAATCATTTGGTATTGCAAATGCGCGGTAACATTTTTACCGGGCATAGTTTGAAACCGCACAAGAATTTCATCGGAGTTTGGGGGAAGGTAATAACCTAAACATACGCCGTTGTTTACATAGGCGGTTTCCATCCGCAGGTCAGAGTACCAGGGGTTAAGATTCCTGTTATGCGTATAACAATAAGGGTTCACTTTTGTATAGCTGAATTTTATTGATGTAAAAGAAAGAAATGGCAATGAAAAGTTTGCCCCTGCCTGCCACGCAAACATACTGCGATCAAGTTCGCCCATATTGCTCTCAAAGCGCGCCTCATCTCCGAAAAATGAGAACCATATATTCCCAATTCCCGGATACTGCGCTTTAATATTGATGAAAACTCCAAGATTATCAAAATCGCCTATAAAACCTTTATAAATAACGTTACTCATCAACGGAAATACATATCCTAGTTCAAAACGTTTTGGCCATACAACCGTTTCTCCAAGATCAAAATACAGATAATTTTTGTACCTTAATTGCAACATCGTTATAGAATATGCGTTTTGAAAAGTCATTCCTGACGCTTTTTCCCCTTTTGAATTAAAGAATTCTAAAAATCCTGTCATAGAAGAAAAAGTTAGCCATGAGAACGGCCTAAATTCTCCTTCAATTGCAATAAAAGGACGCGACATTTGATTCAGGGCAAGGCTTGAGCCAAAAGGCGTAGAACCCCACTCATGCGACAGCCGCCCCAACCGCATAATTATTTTATCATCCAAAAAAGAAGATGTTAGTTCAGGTTTATAATTATATGCAATTGAAGCGGTTTCAGGCCATGAATCAAAATCATACATTGCATTAAGATGATGCACTGAACCGTCCCACCGTTTTTTATAACTGTACGGAAAATGCGTAAGAGGTTCGCTGTATACATCTATTTCTTCATCTTTATATTCAGTGAGATCTTTTCCATCGTTAAAATTTTCATAATAGGTATGATATTTGCCGAGGCTTTCACGCGGAACTATTATCAAACCGCCTTCAAACGATAAATTATAAGAAACATGGCTGCCAAAGTCGCCGTTTAGATAAACTTGTATCCATGTATCTGTGCCATAATTGCCATTATATTGATCATCATAATAAAACCCGGCTGATCCTTCAATATCGGCGCTTACGCCAATATTAGCGGAAAGTTCAATGTCATCTTTTCCTATTTCAGTTTCACCATGCCATGCGCCCCTTCGCCAATCCATGCCGTTTTTTGGTTTTGAAAACACAGCAAGATACTGTTCCAGAATTTCAATCTCATGTTTCCTTAATTTTTCAGCTTTTTGTGAATTTAGAATTTCTTCAATCGCAGTAATGACGATGCTTCTTGTATAAGGCTTGATTCCCGACAACGGTTTGCATAAGCCTTTTATTTCCGCCTGCTCCAGAATATAGTAAACCTGATTTTCTAGAGAGATGGAATTATGATTTTGCGCAAAAAGCGGGAAACGGAAAAAAGCGCACAAACAAATACAGGCGGTTAATAATTTTAATTTCATAGAATTATAATACCAAATTTTATTAATAGCGTCAAGTAAATGCGCGGCGCTATTAAATGAGGCATCTTGACACAACAGACAATGAAAAGTAAAGTGCATATATTGATATGGCTAATATGCAAAAAAATGAAACCTCTTTTTTAACCGGACTTAAACAAAAAATTTTCAAAAGCGTTCTGTTTTTCTACATACGAATTTCAGCAAACAGCAGGCTAAAACCAAGAAAAAAACTGCGTTTTGAAACGGATATTGTAGGACATTGCAATATAAACTGCAAATGCTGCAATCATTTTTCGCCCCTTGTTGACAAAGATTTCGTAAAGCCCGAAGACTTTGAAAAGGATTTCGCGCGGCTGTCCTTCCTTGCAGGAAGAAACAACGAAAATATTGACATAATGGGCGGAGAACCGTTATTACATCCTGAAATAGCAAAACTGCTTGAAATTGCAAGAAAATATTTTGACGGTCCGATTAACATAGTAACAAACGGCCTTTTGTTGGAAAAAATGGACGCCGTCTTTTGGGAATCATGTAAAAAAAATAACATTCGTATAATACTGTCAAGTTATCCGATAAAATTGAATTATAAAAAAATAAAAGAATTGGCTAAAAAATACTCGGTGAAGCTCACAATACGAATGCAATTTATGAACAAACACCAGTGGTGCAGACTTCCTAAGGATATGGAAGGCTTGCAAGATATAACAGATAACATAAACTTATGCCTTGTAGTAAATTTTTGCATATTTCTAAAAGACGGAAAACTGTCTACCTGCTGCCTTCCATTAGTAATTGACAGATTTAACAAATATTTTAATAAAATCATACAGGTATCTGAAGATGATTTTATTGATATACATAAAGCTGAAAATATTGAAGAGATTTATAAATTTTTATGCAAACCGATGCCGTTTTGCCGTTACTGTAAAATACGGGCTTGGGAGGTAGGCATTGAATGGGGCGTGTCAAAAAAAGAGATTTCAGAATGGTTTGATTAAAAAAATAATGATGATTGACCATGTAACGCGTATTACATGACGGATCCCAATTTTTGATGGATACAAGTCATAATACCGTCTTTTTTTTCGTTCCATAAGTGCATTGCGCCGCCGAGGCAATTTTTATAATCTTTGCATTTAAGGCATATCCCAGTTTTTGTCCAGCTTCTGTCGCGCATTATTTTAAAGCGGTTGTTCCATACGTCAATAAAATTATCACGATAAATATTTCCCTGTATAAAGTCCCTGTTAATGTTGGGACAGGCCGATATGGAACCGTCTATAAGTACGGACGCTATCTGTATGCCAGCGCGGCAGAAAAAATACGTGTCGCGGGCTTCCAACTCGTAATCGCCAAGCCATGCTTCGCAGCTGAATGTCACCGCCATGCGTTTATCGGCGCGCGAACTTACAATAAAATCCATGAGCTGTTTTAACAGCGGCGGCGTTAGCTGCAATAAACCGTTGTCCGCCGCCCTGCCGATTGGCGAAATTGTAAACAGCCGCCATGCTTTAACTTTACGCGCAATTAAAAATTCCCTAAGCTTTTCAAGCTCGTCAATATTTTTTTGATTCACGCAGGTAACTACGTCGTAATTCAGACGGTCACAAGCGGTAATTAATTCCAACGCTTTTACCGCTCTGGAAAAACTTTTTTCATTATTACGCAGCCAGTTGTGGGCATGCTCCACTCCGTCAAGACTTAATGTCAGAGAACTCATGCCCGCATTAAGCAGCCTGCCGTGAATATCAGGCGTGTAATCGTACCCGTTAGTCACTATCCCCCAGCGGAATCCGTTTTCACGCAGTCTTCTGCCGCACTCCGGCAAATCTTTCCGCAGGATTGGCTCTCCGCCAGTTATCGCCACCGTTATTGCGTCCGGCTTACATACGTCTTTCAAGGGCAGAATCGCATTTAAAAAATCATCAAAAGGCATATCGGGAAATTTGGAATCTTCTACGCAGTCGGAACCGCAATGGAGGCATTTTAAACTGCAACGCCTTGTACACTCCCAAAAGAGATACGTCAGCTCGTGCAAGGCGGTTTCGTTTTTTATAAAACTTCGGGAAATAAAACGGGAAAAATTATTTCTCATCTAATTGAATTTGCAAAGTCGTATCGGTATCGCTCAATGTAATTGTCTTTTTCAGCGTTTTATAAGAACCATTATCGGCCCCGTCAACATCCTCGAATCGCAATTCATATGATTCAAGCCGTGGCGCGAAAAGATTGAAAATACCCTCTTCATTTGTATAACGGTCTGGCGATAAATTTGTAACCGAAACTTTTATCCCCTGAATGGGATTATTCGTTTTTGAGCTGACTGCCCCGCTAATATAAACATTATTATCATTATCCATAGGCATCCCATAACATGCCTGAAACAAAATCGAAACGGTTGCCGCTCCCAATCCCTGATAAATTCTCCGTAAAACCCTGCGGCTTTTCTCTGACAATTTAACCATAATCGGCCTCCTAAATATAATATAACACATTTTTGCTAATCGCACAACAACTTTTTTAACGCTTGTACCCAGATAGATTGAAAAATATTAAAATAGTAGAAAAAAAGAAAAATAAAACGTATTGTTTAATAACAGAAAATAAAATAGTTAATTAATATTTATTTTTTGAATAAAGTTAGATTAAAAAGGAGTGACTTATAATGAAAAAATCAATCCCGACATCAAATAAATTTTGCCCTCAATCATTGTTTCTGTATGGTACTTATAAAGCAGACAATACTCCGAATTTCGGGTTATTTGGCTGGTTAAGTTATTATTGGGACAAAGAAGTGGGCGTAATGGCTTGTATCGGAGAAAATAAATTAACATTAGACCTGATACGGAAGAATAAAGTTTTTTCCGCTAATCTTGTTACGGAAGAAATACTGCCCATCGCGGATTATTTCGGCAATAAATCAGGCTATGACATTGACAAAATGAACGTTGAAATTGAAACGGAAAAAGGTCAAGTTCTTAATGTTCCTGTTTTTTCAAAAAGTCCCTTTGTTTTTGAATTAGAAGTCGATCAATCCGTAATATTTAAAAACAGTGAAGTGTTTTTTTGCAAAATAAGAAACGCGCTTGCCGATGAATTTTTACGCGACGAATCATTAAGCGTTGAAAACCGAATAAAGAAAATTAGTCCCGTTCATACACTAACGGGAAAATATTTTTCATGGGACGGAAATGAAATTTGCAATTGGGGAAAAGCGATGAAGGGTATTAAATAATTGACAGTAATGTTATAAACCGTTTTTGTCTAGCAGATGAATTTATTGGAAAAGATTTCTCACAAAGAGCACGAAGGAAGAGAAGAACACGAAGAGTGACATTCGCATTAGTATCATTATTTATTATGTTTTCTTTTCATAAATTGGGCGAGTATTTCGGCAACTTGATTTGTCATTGCTATCATATCCTGTACAACCGTAAAACGCCTCATCCTTTTTTATTTTCACAATCATATAACCATCAGCACATTTATTACATTTATAAATATCATGCAAATGTGATTTGTTGTTTGTCATAAAATCACATACTTCAGGCTCGTTAGTACAAAGATAAAGATTTAAGCCGTAATTTTTATTAAATTCATATTTAAGAGGATAATTACATACCGGGCAACGCAGTTTGAATATATCGACTGTTTCCATATTTACATTTTCGGAGTGTGAAATTTTATAATCATTTATTAATTCAATAAGAAAACGTGACGGTTTTTTCTGCGGTGTAAGAATGTAAACTTTGTTTTTTGTGCGGGTAAGCGCAACATAAAAAAGCCTTCGTTCTTCCGCAAAAGGCATGGAAGTATCTTCAAAGCGTACAAGCTTCATAATAGGATCGTCTTCCAATTGGCATGGGAAACCGAATTTTCCTTCAAACATATTCAATATAACTACATTATCAAAACCAAGCCCTTTTGCGCTGTGAGCAGTCATAAATGTAATATTTGCATTGGGAAACTTTTCAGTTTTAATTCGGTTTCCTGGTAATTCAGAGAATTTGCCAGTCCTACAAATTTTATAGCTGTCATAATTATAACGCCCAATAAGCAGAATAGATGTCTTTTGTCCGTATTCATTAATAATACTTTCAATTGTTTTTTCGGCTGCTTCCGCCATTGCATAATCAGGCTTAAATGTATCGTCAAATTCTGTAAGAATAATTGGGTTGGCAATATGTTTTGGTGATATTAGTCTTTTCTTAATTTGTGAAATGTTTTTCTGTACAAACCCTCCGGCAATATCAATTAATTCCTGTGAATTTCGGTAAGTATGAGTTATTTTCATTTCCACACCGCTTCCCATAAGCTCTAAAAAACGAGTAAACAAACCTATTTCAGAGCCTGCAAACGCAAATATGGATTGCCAATCATCACCGACAGCAACAACTTTTGCTTTTGTTATTTCGCTTAACCGTTTTGTCAAATTAAAACGTTGGCGTGCAATATCTTGAAATTCATCAATGATAATGTATTTATAAGGCATTTCTAGTTGTTGTCGCTCTATTTCTGCAAGATAAAAATGTGCAAAGTTTATCATATCTTCAAAATCAATACGATTTTGTTCTTCAAGCCGCTTTTGATAATAATTATAAATTGGTTCTACTATTTCTAAAAATAAATGTGTGCGAGGATTATCTGTTTTTTCCTTTAATGTCTTAAATCCTCCTGCAGCATAACCGCATGTTTTGAATTGTGCAATAAATTTTAACAAAAACTCTATCATTTTGAAAATATATTTATCTTTGCTAGTATCAACAATTTTTCTATATACTTCCTGAAAATTTCGTTCTTTGAGTATAAATCCCTCTTTAACGAGTATTTCTTTCAAATGTTCGGATAACGGACGTTTATCCTTATACCACGCCCATGTCTCTAACAAAGTTGTTCCCATAAGACGGTGAAGTTTGATTTTATCTTTTATAGCAGATGAGTATTTTTTTATTTCTTTATGTGTAAGAACACTGCTGTAACCGCTCTCACTGATAGCATAATGTTCTAAATATGCGCTATGTTCTCCCTGACTAATGATAAAGTCTGGCGTATATTTTTTTCTTGCGCCATTGATAGGGTGAGGATAAACAGGCTCATATTCATAATCCAGTCCGTTAAGATACAGAAAATTGGCGATTTGCACTTCCTGTATAGAACGAAGATATTCTCCTGTTAATGTTTTCAAACCACGTTCTCGTTGTGTGGAAACTTTTTTTATATAATCTCCTGCCCCGCTTTTTATTGTTTCATAATCTTGTGCTGCTTTAGATAAATGAAATTGATTAAGGTTGTCATATTTCATTATATCAGCAGGCAAGTCAAAATGATAACCAAAAAATAATAAAACTTTTCTCAACAATTTTTTATCATTAAATATTTCCTTTTCCAACATTTCCCGAATAATATTAAAAGCGGAATAATTTACCTCAGGCGGAGTATCACTAAACTTTCGGACTATATCATAGGCAAATTTGTGAAAAGTACAGATTTTTGCCGGAATACAAAGTTTATTATTAATACGTTCTATTAATTCGTCTATAGCTTTATTGGTATATGAAATTACGATGATGTCCTCAGGGCGAATTTGTTTTTTCTCTACCAAATATTTTACTTTTGCAGCCATTGTGGTTGTTTTTCCAGCTCCTGCACCTGCTACTAAAAGACAATAATCATCATCCGCTACAACCGCTCTTCGTTGTTCTTCATCAAGTGTGATATTCGGATCGATGTCTTTCAATAAATTGTCAAAATAGCTTTTATTCTGTTCTACAATATGATCGATATATTGGGCATTATGGCTTTCTGCGTCTTGATCCAACGTTTCGTAACGACACATAAAAGAGTTGAGAGTTTCTATATCTATCGAAAAACGTGGAGCATTTTCCTTACAGTAATCATAAGCAGCTTTTACGGAAAGCTGTTCAGCCCATTCTTGAAAAGACGATTTCAGGTTTGTTAATTCACGTGCCGTTATATAATGACTAGCTCCAAAAAAAGTCTGATAACTATGCTCAAAAGAAATTAAGTCATTACGAAGGATTGATAAATCAAGCGATGAGTTGGCAGTGGTAGTAACCTTACCTTTTTTTGCAGATATGCCAAAATGCTTTGCAGGTAAGCCGCAATGAGGGCAACTCTCTGCTCGATCTGATATTTCTTTGTTACATTCTGGGCATAAAATTAACGACATAAGTCTTCTCTTATATAAAGTTATTAATAATTATATAAATATTATCATATTTCAAATAATTTAACTTTACAAGCTAACTAAAATATCTATACAATTATATATAGACAGGAGTTACTGTATTTACATGGACAAGAAAAATATGGTTAAAATTTCCAAAACCGGATATAATGGCAAAAATTGCGGAAAGTTTTGATGTAGAACTTTATGAACTATTCAAACCCGATATTGTGCCTTATGACAATAAACCATTAATAAACAGCCTTTCAAAAGATGTAATAAAAAAGGTAAATCAAGCCGTTAAAGAAGTTTTTACACAGTATTTAAAATAAGCGTTTATTTTGTTTGTATATTTTATTTGACAAATCAATAAAATATCTATACAATTGTATAGCAGAACCTCAATAACTATAACGATTTTGGTAAAGAAGAGAGAGGTAATGGAGAATTTAGTTAATCTAAATTTTAATTATGGCGAATTCGCCACAATTAAAAAAATGGATTTTAAACCACTCGAATTCGAGGGGTTTAGAAAGCAAGCAGGTTTGAATGCTTTTGTAATATTCGCCATAATTTAATATGAGATAAGGAGGTATAATGTCTCACACAACAGAAACCTACATCACCGAAATAAAACAAATCATCATCTCCGCCAGAAACAAAGCCCACACCGCCATTAACTCCGCAATGATAGAAGCCTATTGGCTTATCGGAAAAAGGATTGTCGAAGAAGAACAAAACGGCAAACAACGGGCGGAATATGGTAAAGAAGTAATAAAAACACTCTCCGAAGAACTTCAAAACGAGTTTGGACAAGGTTTTGCGGAGCGCTGTCTTCGTGAATACAGGCAATTTTATTTGAATTTTATGGATTTTGAATTTGGCGCACACTGTGCGCCAAATCTGACATGGTCTCATTACAGGCTGATTATGAGGCTTACCGATAAAAATGCCGTAAAATACTACCTTGCCAAGGCTTCCGAAAACAACTGGTCTGTCAGAACTCTAGACAGAAACATTTCCACTCTTTATTATCAGCGTTTGCTATCCTCGCAGAACAAAGAAATCGTCATAGCGGAAATGAAGGAAAAAACAGCGGATTTTCAGGATAGGCTGGAATTCATCAAAAATCCCACAGTCCTCGAATTTCTCGGTCTTCCGGCTAATTTCGGTTATATTGAAGCAGAACTTGAAAAAGCTATCATTGATCATATTCAGCGTTTTCTTCTTGAATTGGGAAAGGGGTTTGCCTTTGTATCCAGGCAACAGCTTATAAAGACAGAAACGGCGGAATTTTATATCGACTTGGTATTCTACAATTTTATTTTGAAGTGTTTTGTACTTATCGAACTTAAAACAAATAAAATCACACATCAAGATATAGGACAGCTTGATATGTATGTTCGTATGTTTGACGACATGAAAAAACGTGAGGGCGATAATCCGACCATCGGCATATTGCTTTGTACCGAGACAGATAAAACCATAGCGCGATATTCTGTTCTTAATGAAAACAAACAGTTATTTGCCGCAAAATATATGCCATATCTGCCAACCGAGGAAGAATTGATAACTGAAATTGAACGGCAAAAGGAAATATTAAAAATTCAATTTAACAACGATAAAGATAACTCGGACGATTTATGAAATAATTAAAAAAACCCTACTCCCCTTCATCCTGCCCCCCAAGCCCGTAATCCGCGAGCTTGCGAAGAAGCGTCTTCCTGCCAATCTCCAAAGTTTCCGCGGTTTTACTTTTATTTCCTTTGCAGTGAGAAAGAGTGTCGCGAATAATAATTTTTTCGCACTCCGCCATGTTAGAGCCTAGCCTTATGTTAATCCAACCGTCATCTTCCGCGTTACGGAAAGCGGGGGGAAGGTCGCCCACGTTAATAGCGTTTGACTGGCACATAACAACGGCGCTTTCCATGCAGTTTCGCAATTCGCGGATATTGCCAGGCCAATCGTAACCGTACAGGCGGGCGCGGGCTTTTTCGTTTATCCCTTCAATTTTTTTGCCGTTTTCAAGGGCGAATTCTTTTAGGAAAGCCGCGGCTAACAGGGGAATGTCGTCTTTTCTTTCACGTAACGGCGGGACGTTGATGTTTACCACGTTTAAGCGAAAGTATAGATCTTCACGGAAGTTTCCCTTTTCTATTTCCGCTTTTAAATCTTTATTGGTGGCGGTAATAATCCGCACGTCAATTTCTACTGTTTGCTCCCCCCCTACCCTTTCAAATTTTTTCTCCTGTAGGACGCGCAGTAATTTAATTTGAATGTTTTGGTCTATCTCGCCTATCTCATCCAAAAAAAGAGTCCCGCCTGAGGCAAGTTCAAATCTTCCCTTGCGCTGGGAAACAGCGCCGGTATACGCGCCTTTTTCATGGCCAAAAAGTTCGCTTTCAAGTAACGAGGGGGCTAGGGCGGCGCAATGAACCTTAACAAGCGGCTGATCTTTTCGCGGGGAAAGATCGTGTATCGCGTCGGCTACCAACTCTTTTCCTACGCCGGATTCGCCGGTTATTAATATTGACGCTTTTGTGGGAGCGGCTTTATTGATCAAATCAAAAACATCGCGCATATTGCGCGAGTTGCCAATGATTGAGTTAAATTGTTTTTTGCGTTCAATTTCCTCTTCCATTCTGCGGTGTTGAAAAAATAGCTCACGGTTGTCAAGAGCGCGTTTTACTTTTAAGGAAAGATGGTCTAAATCTACGGGCTTTGTAAGGAAGTCCCACGCGCCGTCTCTCATTGCGGCGACGGCGTTTTCCACCGTGCCGTGTCCTGTTAAAACAATGACTGGAAAACCGGGAGCTTGCGCGAGTATTCTTTTTAACAGTTCGTCGCCGCTTAAACCCGGCATTTTAAGGTCTGTTATTACAAGGTCGATGTCTCCGTCGCAAAAACGTTTCCAGCCTTCGTCGCCGTTTTCAGAGCACACAACGTCATAGCCGTCTTCCTGCAAAGATTCGGCAAGCCCGTTGCGGATATTTTTTTCATCGTCAATTACTAGCAGACGGAATTTCATGATTTTCCTCCGTTATATGCAATAAGCCGCGTGTCTTTTTGCGGCACCGGCAGAATTATTCTAAACTCAGCCCCTGTCCCAGGGGACGAATCCACAGTTATCTCACCCTGATGTTCCCTGATAATTTTATACACCTGCGTAAGTCCAAGCCCCGTACCCGCTTCCCTCGTCGTAAAATACGGCTCAAAAATTTTCGCAATATCTTCCTTGCTTATGCCGATACCGGTATCGCAAAGCGATATTCTTATTTCATTATCGGCAAATTTTGTGGCTACGGTAAAAACCCCGCCTTTTGGCATCGCCGCCTGCGCGTTTTTTATTAGGTTAAGCAGCGCCTGTTTCATATACCGCTCGTCAAATAATATTTTTGGCAGATTCTCGTCAAGCTCAAGCATACAGACTATATTTGACTGTTTCATCTCGAACTTTACAAACTCCATAAGCTGCGCGATTAATTCGTTAATGTCGCCTTCGCGCAATTCAAGATTCATCGGGCGCACGGCAAACAAAAAATCTACTACAATTCGGTTAAGCCTGTCAATTTCTTCTTTAATAACAGAAAAATATTTATCCGTTTTCTTTTCAGAAGCTTCGCTTTTTTTAGCCAGCGCTTTTTGCAAAAGTTGAAGATGTATCGAAATTGACCCAAGCGGGTTTTTAATCTCATGGGCAACGCCCGCCGCTAAAGTGGTAAGGCTTGCAAGATTTTCCGCCCTTCTAAGACGCGCCTCTCCCCTTCTCTTTTCCGTAATATCTTCTATATAAATTAGAGTCCCTGCAATTTTTTTGTTGTGAACAAGGGGGACGACATTTACGGAATACAACCTTCTGCGCTCCTGTTGGTCTATTTCTATCTCCTTATCAATTATTTTTTCGCGGTTGGCGATTATGTCCTTAAAAGTTTCAATAAATTGATCGTCTAATATGGCGTCTTCTAACTTGACTCCTTCGATGTAGTTAATAGAAATCATTCTAAGGGCGCATTTATTCGCCAATACAAGATTATCCTTGTTATCACAGACAAGAATGCCCATGTCTATTGAATCAAGAACGTTTCCAAGCAGGTCGATTTCTTCCACGGCGGAAATTAATAGCTCTTTGCGCTGTTCCGAGTTGAGCTTGTTTACTTTTTTTAAGGCGCGCCTGAAAAAATCAACCATAACGCCCTCTTACCGCCCCCGTCTTTAATTTATATAAAAGATTTTCAAGCGTAATAGCCGCGTTTATATTAAGCACGTCTACGGAAGTCACAGCTTCACTTACATATTTTTTGATTAAATCGTTATACGCTATATATTCAGGAGCATTCGCGCAGCGCAAACAATCGCCTATTAATTCAAGGGTGAGATTCATAAAACGGGAAAATGAAACTTCTTCAAAGTTTTTACTTTGAGTCAGTATTGTTTTTACAATAGCGCTGTTTTTTGAATAACGCTCAAGCCCGGCAGTTTCAGCAACCGGCGCGTACTTTTCACCTAACGCTATTAAAAAAGCGGGAGTATGCCCCTTGTTTTTCGCGTAAACGGAAGCCGTCCGCGCGAAAGAAACAATAAACCACGCGGCAAGCGGATACAATTTTTCCGTACTCTGCGGAAGAAATGAATCAAGGTATGAGGCAAGAATTGAGCCTTTTTGATTGGCGTAATTTAGCTCCGATTTTTCCTGAAAAACACGCCTAATCACTTCTTTTTCGCTCTCCGCGCTCCGTTTTAAGAAGCGGTACGGGCGCAGGCGGGATAAAATTGTCTGCATTATAGCCTCGCGCCTCCCGGCGGTAAGCACAATGCTGACGGTAGGAGGCGGCTCTTCAAGGAGTTTTAATAGCGAATTACGCGCGTCATCCCTCATAATTTCAGCGTTTTCTATTATCAGCGTTTTGCGCTTGCCGTTAGGCGCTAACCTGCACCAGTATGTGGCGCTTCGTATGTGGCTTATAGGAATGCCGTTAATTCCTTCGCTTTCAAGGGCAAGCGCGTCTTTTACAAGTGAAGCGCAGAGTTTATTATTGGCGGCCTCTGTAACAGTTTCAGCATTAATCAATAAAAGCTCATTAAGTCCTTCATCGAGAGACAATAAATTTGAGGATACTGCCTTTGCGGTCTTTGAATCATTTTCCATTAAAACGGGAGAAAAGCGCATTTGTAATTTTCTAAGAGACCTAAAAAATAAAAGTTTAGTCGCGTTTGACGTATTCTTCAGGAAAGCCTTTTGACACGCGAGTATTTCAGGGGAGAAAGGCCGCTCGCCCAATATTAAAAGATCGTCATGCTGTAAAAACCTGTGCCTTTCACAAGAAGAACATTTGCATTTCCATGAAGCGTCCGTTTCGCAGGAGAGAACGCGCGCCAATTCAATCGCGGCGCTGCCTTTTCCGCTGCACGACGGGCCAAAAAACAACATGCTGGGAGCGTCGCGCTTTGAGAGAATATCGCCGCGCAATTGAATAACCGCGCTCTGTTCAATAATATTCTCAAACACTTAAAATTTTCTCCTTTACGGCAATTAAGGGCAGTATTATCCTAGCGAAAAAACTATTCTCCAGCAATGAGCTTGCGTCAAAAAGCGGCTGTATCTTTATCAGTAAAAGAATTAATCCTATCAGTACTATGCTTTCCACCAAACCAAAAATCAATCCAAGAAAACGGTCTACGCCGGAAAGTCTTACGCTGTTAACTATATTGACCAGCGTTTTTTCTATTATTTTTACGACTAAAAAAACAATTATAAACAGAATAACAAACGCGGCAATCTCAGGAATGACTTTTAATTCAGGCCAGAAATGATTTCTTAAAAACACGCCGCCGTTTTTATGGAAAAATAACGCGGCAAGAAGCCCCAGCACCACCGCCGCCATGGATAATATTTCGCTTAAAAAGCCTTTCAGATAACAGCGGATCATAAAAAGCGCTATTAATCCTATAAAGATAAAATCAATCGCTGAAAAATTCATTTCTCACCTCCAAAACGCCGCGCAATATCATCCGCAAGAACGCGGGCGATAATTAAAGCGCCGTCCCGCTCGCCTATTTTTGCGGAAGCCTCAGACATACTTTTTCTTTTTTCCCCATCTTGCGCGAAAGAATTAACCGCGTTTATCAGCGCCCACGGCGTTGTTTTTTCACCTAACACCTGCGCGGCTCCCGCTTTTTGAAAATATTCGGCGTTCTGCACTTGATCTCCCCTTGTGCCGGCTCCCCTTAACGGGATTAACAGCATCGGCTTTCCAACTGTTGCCCACTCCCAAATGCCCGCGCCGCTTCTTCCCATAACAAGTTCAGCCGCCGCCATTACGTGGGGCATTTCATCTTTAATGTACGGAAAAGGTTTGTACCTCTTGCTTGCCGGTACGTCCCATGTAAGGTTCGGGCCTGTTTGATGTACGACGGTGTAAATTTGCGTCAGTTCCGGCAAAACAACGCGGATAAGTTCGTTAATTTCAACCGCCCCCTGACTGCCGCCAAGGACAAGAAGAATCCGCTCATCATCTTTATCAACGCCTAAAAAAGCCCTGCCCTTCGCGGCGTCCGCGTTATGAAAAACGCTCCGCACGGGATTGCCGCTAACCGTTATGTGATCATGTAATGGTTTGGGTAAAAAACGCCCAGTTTCTTCGTAAGCTGTAAATATTCGCCCCTTTGTACGCGCCGCAAAACGGGCGTTAATTTTAGTCGCAAGACCGGGGCTGAAGTCCGATTCATGGGTAAAAACTTTTATTCCCAAAGACGCGGCAGCCGCGCATGGCGGCACGCTTACAAAACCGCCTTTGGAAAACAATAAATTGGTTTTTTGTTTTTTTAATATTTTACGCGCAGCAAAAAAGCCGCCGATAACTTTAAAAAAATCAACAAATGTCCTAAGTGAAAAATAACGCCTTAATTTTCCTGAAGGGATACGGAAGAATTTAATACCCGCTTCTTCCACAAGAGAGCGGTCAAGCTGAGCGGAGGAACCAATCCAAAACAACTGAAACTCACGCCCGGAAAGCAGTTTTTTTAACTCTGCCGCGACCGCGAGAGCCGGGTAAATATGCCCTCCCGTCCCTCCGCCAGTAAACGCGATACTTACCATAAGAGGAGTATATAGTAGATAGTGGATAGTGGATAGTGGGGGAGGAGGAAGTTATTAGTGGATAGTGAGCAGTGAGAAGTGAGTAGTGAGCAGTGAGAAGTGAGCAGTGAGAAGTGAGAAGTGAGAAGTGAGAAGTGTTATTGTTCGTAAGATCAGCTTATTACTTTCACGCTAAGATAACGAACAAATCTCACTGCTCACTGCTCACTGTTCACTTCTCACTTCTCACTTCTCACTTCTCACTTCTTAACCAGCTCCGCTACGCTAGTAACTAACCCCGCTAAATTCTGTATCTCAGAGGGGATAATAATTTTCGTTGCCTGGCCATCGGCTACTTTTTGAAGGGTCTCCAGGCTTTTCAGTTTTATCAGGGGATCGTCGGCGTTTACGCTCTTTATCATGTTTAGGCCGTCGGCGGTCGCTTTCTGCACGTTAAGGATCGCCTGCGCTTCTCCTTCGGCTTCGCGGATGGCGGCTTCTTTCGCGGCTTCCGCCTGCAAAATAACTGCGGCTTTTTCCGCCTCGGCTTTTAAAATCGCCGACGCTTTCTGGCCTTCGGCGACAAGAATGGCAGACTGTTTTTCGCCTTCGGCTCTCAGGATCGATTCCCTTCTTTCGCGCTCGGCTCTCATCTGCTTTTCCATCGCTTCTTGAATACTCCTGGGCGGGGCGATGTTTTTTACTTCCACGCGGTTTACCTTGATGCCCCAGGGGTCTGTAGCTTCATCAAGCACAGTTCGCATACGCGTATTGATCATGTCTCTGCTTGTAAGAGTTTCGTCTAACTCCAGCTCTCCTATGATGTTACGCAATGTGGTGCTGGTAAGATTTTCAATGGCGCTCATGGGGTTAATAACGCCATAAGCGAACAGCTTTGGATCCGTTATCTGCATATAAATTACGGTGTCGATCATCATGGTGACATTGTCTTTTGTAATTACAGGCTGGGGGGCGAAATCGGCTACCGTTCCGGCTGTTTACGACGGTTTGGGCAGGTAATAGGGCAATGCGTAGCATTGACCCCTGCCCAAACTGTGGCGGAACAAAACCGTGCAGAGGGCGAAGCCCGAACACGGTTTTGTGTAGCCCGAGCCGCCCAACGGGCGGCGAAGCGTAAACAGACCTGTTATATGCCGTTAAATCCGCATTTATTATGGTTTTAATATTCCATAAATAATTTTTGCCTCATCCTCTCCCTTGCTATTATCTGCAAACCTAAATGACAATTTGGGAAATTCTAAAAAATCAGTCAATATATCTAAACGCCATTCATAATGTTGAATTGAATCTGTATCTACTGAAGTGTCTGAATATTGCGTATAATGAAAATCAAATATTATACCTCTGTCCATTCCACCTGAAGTATAGGCAGAACCAGTTGTCGTTGTACCAAGATGTACATGCTCTAATAATACATCTTTTATATTTTCTTTTGAGTATAGAACCATTTCTCCAGATTTTAAATCTATACAAGTACAACCCAATTTTGAATAAAATAAAAAGCCCCAATTATCAAATTCAAAGGCCCTAAAACCATTTAAGTATTTTGTATGTATATTACGAAATACACCTTCCAAATAATTTTGATATTCTTGGTCTTCAGTTAATGGTTGTTTTTCTGGTGCGTTATTTCGATATTTTTTTATTATTGGACTTGTTTTTATTATTAATAAAATAAAGCCAGAGAACAATAAAATTGTGAATATTATAAACAAAGCGATGTGAAATTTAAAATAAAGTATAAGCCCTACAATAACAAGTGCAATAAAAGCAGAAATTCTCGCGAATTTAATATAACCTTCAATTTTTTCTTTTTTATTCCAATTTTTTGTATCTTCCAAAAGTTTTTGCTTTTCATTTGAATCGTCAAATTTTGGAATACCTGTAAAATTATAAAAATTAATTAATGCAGGCAATTTTAGTGAAGCAAATTGACCTTCTGCAACTGTAATTTCTAAACCATTTTCTGACATACCATCTCTCCATCTTTATTGAAAATTGCTAAAATTATATTTTATTTTTATACTATTGTCAAGTAAATTATAAAATGTTTTCGGATTTAATGGCATATAACTGCTCTTTAAGCGAAACCTTGCTCGCGATACGGTCAAGGAACGGCAATTTTACATGAATGCCGGTACTCCACGTGTCGTTGTACGCGCCAAGCCGCTCAATTACAAACGCGTTGGATTGGGATACAATCCTGACATTAGAAATGATTAATATTAAAACAAACGCTGATATTAAAATAATTGACCACATAATATACTCCTTTATAATTATTTTTCTGTTATTGGTGATTTATCATCTAACGGTGAATCATCACTTTTTTCATTACTACAAGGTTTAACAATCGCGTGAACGCCCTCAATTCGCACTACTTCGCACTTGCTTCCTTCCTCTAAGGTGGAGCCGTCTTCCGTTTTAGCCGTCCAAATTTGACCGTTCAATTTAACCTCTCCCCTGTCAAATTCGGTAATTTTTTTTGTTACAAGGGCGGATTTTCCCGCCAAACTGTCAACATTGGTCTTTTCCCTGCCGATTTTCAGCTTTTTTACCGCTATCGGGCGGGTAAAAAAGAGCAAAATTGCCGAAATTGCAAGAAAAATCATTACCTGATAAACCAACGGTATGTGCAAGAAGGACAGAAAAACCATGACAAGGGCAGCAATCGCAAACCAAATTGTTGTAAGGCCTAAGGTAAACACCTCGATAACGGCGCATAATACTGTGAGGAAAACCCAAAACCAGTGGGGAGGAACAAAGCCTATATCAAAAAGCATAGTTAATTTTAGCCTAAACCCAGGCAAATGTCAATGACTCGTGACTCTTTCATTGCTAATTGCTCACTGCTCAATGCTCACTGCTTCCCCACTTCTCGAATAATTCCCATGTTTTCATGCAAATTCCCTTGACAAATGCCAAAAAAAACATGACAATAATTGTAAGGTTTATAATTTACGCCAAAATATGTCAAAATAAAGGAAAATAAAGGAGTGACTAATGAAAATCAAAATTAAATTAAGCATCATGATGATCGCCATTGTGTTGGTCGTAGCGGGAGGCATTGCCATAATTGAATTGGTAAAGTCATCCAATATAACCATGAATCTTGCCAAGCAGAAAACAATGTATCTGGCACGGCAACGCGCGCAGTACTGGGATGGCCGTATAGGCGGTTATATAGAAGTATTGCAAACATTATCGTATGTGATGAATTTTTATGAAAACATAGATGTAAACACCAGGCGGCAGACGTATGAGGACACGTTACAGTCTGTTTTTGAGGATATGCCCGATTTTGTACGGCTAACCACCATTTGGAAGCCTAACGCCATTGACGGCAATGACGCGCGTTACATAGGCAGGGAAGGCTCAACAGCGACCGGACAATTCGCTTTTACGCTGACAAGAGAAACCGGTGAGATAAAAGTTATGGCCAGCTCAGTCGTTCAGGAGACAATGGCATGGATAACAGGACCAAACGCCAAATTAGTCGCGATGAGCGATCCCTCCCCTTTTAAGAATCAAGGAAAAGATACCTTTGCCGTCAGAATCACTTGCCCCATTTTAAACAAGCGCATTAATGATGTTGTAGGAGCCGTAATCTGTCAGTTGGACATCGCCATGATACAACCCAGGATAGAGCAGACTATCAAAGATTATGATGAAGTTACCTCTATAGTTATTTATTCCGACAACGGGTTTATTATGGCAAATTACCTGCCTGAGTTTATTGGAAAGAAAATTGACGAGGAAACGCAATACGGCAAATACTTAAACGAAGTCAAAGAGGCTATTAAAAACGCGAAAGAATGGCAAGGTATGGCTTACGACCCGGAACTGAAATCAAACATGGTAATGGCAGTCGCCAATATTCCAATAGGCGTTTCTCCGACAACATGGTCTGTAATGGTCGGGTCAACTCAATCTTACATCCTTAGGGAAGTCAACGCTTTAAGAAATTTCGTCATTATTATGGCGGCGATAGCCATTATTGTGGCGGTTGTAATTATCTACCTTGTTCTGAGCAGCACTACCGCCCCGATAGTCAAGGTATCTGATACCCTCAAGGACATCTCCGAAGGCGAAGGCGATCTGACGCGGACAATCCCAGTCGGCTCCAAAGACGAGGTAGGCGACCTTGCCGATTACTTTAACAAAACAATTCAAAAAATCAAAAATCTGGTGCTTCTAATTAAAAAGCAGGCGGGCGTGCTGTCAGATATTGGCACCGCCCTGTCCAGCAATATGACCGAGACCGCCGCGGCAATCAACGAGATTACCTCCAACATCCAGAGCATCAAAGGGCGCGTCATTAATCAGAGCGCCAGCGTAACCGAAACAAACGCTACAATGGAACAGGTTATCACCAACATCAACAAACTCAACGCCGAAGTGGAAAAACAGAGCCAAAATATTTCCCAGGCGTCGTCTGCCGTAGAGGAAATGGTGGCAAATATCAATTCAGTTACCGGTACGCTTATTAACAACGCGACTAATGTTAATACGTTAAAAGAAGCCTCCGAAGTAGGGCGCGCCGGATTGCAGGAAGTGGCGACAGACATTCAGGAAATATCCCGCGAATCAGAGGGTTTGTTGGAAATTAACTCGGTAATGGAAAATATCGCAAGCCAGACCAACCTGCTTTCGATGAACGCCGCCATCGAAGCCGCGCACGCGGGCGAGGCGGGCAAGGGCTTTGCTGTAGTCGCCGATGAAATCCGCAAACTGGCTGAAAGCTCCAGCGAGCAGTCCAAGACGATTGGCACGGTACTTAAGAAAATAGCGGATTCTATCAAAAAAATTACAAGCTCCACCGATAACGTGCTTAAAAGGTTCGAGGCTATTGACACGGGCGTTAAGACCGTTTCCCAACAGGAAGAAAATATCCGCAACGCGATGGAAGAGCAGGGGCAGGGAAGCAAACAGCTTTTGCAAAGTACGGGCAGTTTAAAAGAAATAACCTTGCAGGTAAAAGGCGGCAGCGAAGAAATGCTTGACGGCAGCCAGGAGGTCATGAAAGAAAGCCAAAACCTTGAAAGGGTAACGCAGGAAATAACAGGCGGCATGAACGAGATGGCTACCGGCGCGGAGCAGATTAATTTAGCGGTAAACAATGTAAATGATATGACACAAAAGAACCGTGAAGCCATTAACGATTTACTAAAGGAAGTTTCGCGCTTCAAGGTGGAGTAATCCTAAGATATGGAAATTAAAGGGGCGGCAAAACATAATTATATGTGTTTTGTTGCCCTTTTTTATTTATTTTTGTACAGTTTTCCTATATAAATAACCAAAATTAATATAATTTATTTTTTCTTGACGATTATTATAAAAGCATTCTAAAATTATTATATACGAGAAAAGAGAGGAAAGAAATGAAAATAAAAATCAAACTGAGCCTAATTGTTATAGCAATTATAGTTGTCATTATAACGGCAGTTGCGGTATTACTATTACAACAGGCATCCAACACAAGCATTAGTTTAAGCAAGCGAGGTATTGATAATCTTGCCAGTCAACGCGCCGCATACTGGCAAGGCAGAGAAGACGGGCTTTACCGGGTTATTCGCACGCTTGCAAATATAATGGGCGATTATGAAAGTGATCCGGTGGCACAAAGGCGAGATATGTATGACAGCATGATGAAGTCCGTTACTGCGGCGGAAACTACCATATATCAGGTCTACACCGTTTGGAAACCGAACGCCGTTGACGGAATGGATGATAGAATGATAGGCAGGCCTGGATCAACTCCCACCGGGCAATACGCCGTAGCGTTTCGCCAGGAAAACGGGCAGACAAATACGACAGTTACCAGCGACGTAAACGACGCCATGGCGTACTTAAACGGTCCCAACGCGACTAAAGACAGGTACGAACACCCTGTTGCGAGAAATATAAACGGAAAAGACACATGGTATTTCAGGTTAATGGTTCCCATCATAAATTCCCGCACCAAGGAAGTTGTGGGAGGCGTGGGCGCTCTTTGCGTAATAGACGCAATACAGCCGACGATAGATAATACCATAAAAACACGAGAAGAAATTTCGGCGATTTCAATTTACTCAAGCAACGGATTTATATTAGCGAGTTATGTGCCGGAGCGCGTAGGAAAACAACTGCTCGATGTAGACGTTATATACGGCAATAATATTCAGGCTGCCAATAAAGCCGTTCAAAACGGCGATGTTTATAGTTGTTCAAGTTACTCGCCGGCTTTGAAGACAGAAGTAGAAATTATCATAGAGTCTTTCCCGTTGGGCAATTCGGGTAAGACATGGAGCATAATGATCGCGGCAACTGAATCTTACATTTTAAAAGAAGTAAATGAGATGACCATGTTTACGGTTATTATCGCGGCGATAGCCATTGTAATAGCGGCGGTAATCGTATACTTTACCCTTAACAGCACTACCGCCCCAATCGTTAAAGTAGCCGAAACGCTCAAAGACATCTCCGAGGGCGAAGGCGACTTAACGCGCAACATAAACGTTACATCCAAAGACGAAGTAGGCGACCTTGCCAAGTACTTCAATAAAACTCTGGAAAAAATTAAAAATCTTGTTTTAGTCATCAAGAGAGAGGCGACAAGCCTGAGCAACATCGGCAATGATCTTGCCAGTAATATGACGGAAACCGCGGCGGCGGTAAACGAAATCACGGCTAATATTCAAAGCATAAAGGGGCGCGTCATTAACCAGAGCGCGAGCGTTACCGAAACCAATGCCACCATGGAACAGGTTATCACCAACATCAACAAACTCAACGGCCATGTGGAAAACCAGAGCAGTAATATATCTCAGGCTTCATCGGCCATTGAACAGATGGTGGCCAATATCAATTCGGTGACGCAGACCTTAGTTAAAAATACCGATAATGTAAAAGCGTTAAAAGACGCCTCGGAAGCCGGACACGGCGGATTGCAGGAAGTGGCGACAGACATTCAGGAAATAGCGCGGGAATCAGAAGGGCTTATGGAGATTAACGCGGTAATGGAAAACATCGCCAGCCAGACCAATTTGCTTTCGATGAACGCCGCTATTGAAGCCGCCCACGCCGGTGAGGCGGGCAAGGGCTTTGCTGTTGTCGCCGATGAAATTCGCAAATTGGCGGAGAGTTCCAGCGAACAGTCCAAGACTATCGGCAATGTCTTGAAAAAGATAAAAAGTTCCATTGACCTAATAACCACTTCAACCGAAAACGTGCTTAATAAATTCAAGGCAATTGACTCAAGCGTTAAAACGGTATCTGATCAGGAAGAAAATATCCGTAACGCGATGGAAGAACAGGGGACGGGAAGCAAACAAATTCTAGAAGGCATTGGCAATATTAACTCAATCACGCGGCAGGTAAAAGGCGGCAGCGAGGAGATGCTTGAGGGCAGCAAGGAAGTTATACGTGAAAGCCAAAATCTTGAAAAAGTATCGCAAGAAATATCCTCCGGCATGAATGAGATGGCTTCAGGCGCGGAACAGATAAACACTGCAGTACATCAAGTAAACGAGATAAGCAATAAGAACCGCGAAGGAATTAATACTCTCATGCGCGAAGTGTCTCGCTTCAAGGTGGAATAATGAAATCAATTTTTATTGTAGATGACAGCGATACAAGCCTGTTATTGGCAAAAGAAGCGCTGAAAGAACACTACAGAGTTTTAACTATGTCATCCGCCGCAAAGCTGTTTAAACTTTTGGAAAAATTTATTCCGGATTTAATCCTGCTGGATATTGAAATGCCGGAAATGGACGGCTTTGAAACGATACAAAAATTAAAATCCAACAATTACTACAAGGACGTTCCCGTCATATTTTTAACCAACTACAGGGAAGACTCCATTGAAAGCTTCGGCTTTGAACTTGGCGTTGTTGACTTTATCTCAAAGCCGTTTTCAACGCCAGTGCTGGTCAACCGCATTAAAACGCAGCTTGACATTGATTCTCTTATCCGCGACAGGACTGATAGGATCAAACGTCTGCAAAACGGCATCATGACGGTTTTGGCTAATGTTGTGGAGGAACGCGACAGGGACACTGAAGGGCATAACGACCGTATAGCGGCGTATATAAAAATACTTATAGAAGCGATGCTGGAACTAGGAGTTTACGCCGATGAAATACGCAACTGGAACATAGAAAAGGTCGTTTTTTCTTCCCGTTTGCACGATATGGGAAAAATAAAAATAGTGGACACGATTTTAAATAAACCCGGCAAATTGAACGATGATGAATATGAGCAGATGAAAGCCCACACCGAAGAAGGCGTGAAGATAATCGAAAGGATGATAGAACAAACCGGCGAAGAAGAATTATTAAGCAACGCCAAATTATACGCCGAATACCACCATGAGCACTGGGACGGCACCGGTTATCCGCACGGGCTTAAGGGGACTGACATACCTTTACATGGACGAATTATGGCGGTTGTGGACGCATATGACGCGCTTATGTCCAAACGCGCCTATAAAGAAGCTAATACGGAAGAAGAAGCGGCAAAAATCATTTTAGCGGAATCAGGCAGGCAGTTTGACCCAAAAATTGTTGAAGTATTTCTTGAAATACAGGCGAAATTTAAAGATGTAAGGGATTTTACATATAATATTTAACTAAGTACAACAATATTTAAATGTCTTTTATTCATGATTTATATATTAAATTCTGTAAAAAGATATAAATTCAAAAAATGTAATAATTGCATTTTTTTCTTGACAAAACATACAAAATATGGTAAAATAGCTAAAATGAGATTAAAAAACACCTATATATCCCAAGAGCCAGATTTTACAGTAACTCCTGAATATACTTCTCCCCCCCCCCTCTCCTCAATCCGCACACTCTAGAGCCGCATCCACCGACCTCTCCACCAAACACATATGACACCCCTAATAAACTAAAAAGTAAACAAAAAAACAAAGTGAAATAATGAAAATTAATACATAATAAAAAATAAAAACAAAAACAGAAATAAAAAAA
>NZ_BDHE01000018.1:0-21518 GCF_054786175.1 Treponema sp. R8-4-B8 | reverse complement strand
GCGGAAGAAATATCGCCTCGGTAGAATTCCAATTCGCCACGCGCCAGTTCCAGTTCTCCAGCCATGAACCCTTTCATATAACTTTTTTGTATATGTTCATGATTACGGGTTATAACGTCGATAAACTCCTGCGGGCTTCCCTTTCTTGAAGAACCGGCGAAGTTGATCCACGCCCCCGGATAGTAAATGTCAAGTTTGCCCGAATCCTCCTCATGCACGCATTTGCAGGCTTTTTCAATGTAAACGTCAAAATCAAAAACGTCATCCGTTACGCTCATTAAACAGCGTATGTATGTCCAGCAAATATACAGCCTTGTCAGCGTGCGGTTCTTTATAGAGTCGTCATCAGGCAGTTTAAGGAATTTTGTTTCGTAATATTTCACAAGCTCAAGTGATTTTTGAAGTAATCCCTGGCAAATATATGTACGCAAATGCATATCCGCAAGAAACTCCACCTCATCAAAAGCGTCAGCCGGGGCGCGGTCTAAAATTTGCGCAGCGTATTTCGCAACATCCTGCGGTATTTGAGTGGTTAAGGAAGCTAAAATTAAAAGTATTGATTTATAGTCTCCTGTTTTTTCATAGTACGACATCGCGTCAATTTTAAAACCGTTACGTGCACACCAATTGCCTGAAATAGCGTAGGTTTCTTTTTTTTGGTCTTCGGAAATTAAATTTTGCTTTGTGCTTAAAAATTCCAAAAACAAAGGGTGAATTAGATACGCGTTGATAAAATTGTCCCTGCGAACATAAGCGCTTTGCTTTTCCAGTTCCGCGACAAGTTCTTCCTCATTTCCAGCGAGTTGGGTAATCAGTTCAACGGACAGGTGGTCGATAAGGGAAAGGCGCAACAGGAAATTTTGCAGGCGCTCGGAAATATCATTCCAAAGGTCAGTTTCTATTATGCCGAATATGTTTGTCCGCAGCGCGTTACGCACATAGCCGCTGTATCCGGGCGCTTTTTGAAAAGACTGCGCTATAAAATTAATCGCGAACGCCCAGCCGCCGGTATCCTGCATTATTTCGCGCAAGTTTTCATAGGATACTGATATATTGCGGCTGCGGAAATATTGTGCAAGCTCGCTTTCCGTAAAACGCAGATCATCTTCGCTTATATTGAATATTTTTTTCTCATAAGCGCTGTTAACTGTTTTAATGTTAGGAACGGTACGGGAAACAAGAAAAACCGACGTTCCAGGCGGCATTTTAAAAAGAATGCACTCCTCTATAAATTTAATTACAGAAGGCTCTTCAATGCAATGAAAATCATCCATGACGATGATCCGCCTTTTTTTCTCTACAAGATCGTTTAATAAGGTTAGATAATGATTAAGTTTATCGCTTGTGTCAGGAAAACCAAGTTTGGCCAACGCTTTAGTAAGGGGCGAGTTCACCTTCGCTAAGGCGTGGATATAACTTTCCCAAAAACGGGCGCCTGTATTGTCGCGTTGCGAAAGCTGAAGCCAAAATGTCGTCGCTTGATACTCCTGCGCGAAATCATGAACCGCGCAGGTTTTGCCATAACCGGCGCCGGCGCATACCACGACTACAGGGTATTTCACGGCTTCCGCAAACAGTTGGTTAAGCCGCGGGCGCTCGAAATTTAAGGAATTACGATTGTCAACATTGGCCTTTGACGTGGCCTTCATACAAAAATCTCCTTATTTTTGTTTATAATTTTTGTATATAATTTATTTTTTTATCATAATCATTCATTTATGTCAACTATTTTTAGTTAAGAAATTTATCCAAAAGATTTCACGCGATGAAAAATCATTCTGCGGACTTGAAACTAAATAAACTCTTAATAATAAGAAACCGGCTCTGTTTCAATTCCCGTTAAATATTCGTTTACGATACGCACTATGCAGGCATTGAGATATTCTACGGTAAATTCGCCGACTGTAGCCTGCAAATGGCTCCCGCCAATACCGCTGTCATCGGTAAGGAAAATATAGGTTCCGCCTGTAATAATGGCTTCCTGCCTGAGCAAATATTCGGTAGCGCGGTCTATTCCGCTGGAAGCGATTGGAATTATGCGGATGCCTTTTTGGGCGGCGGTTTTTATCGCGCTGGAGTAAACGGATTGGCTCTGTTGATTGTCATGGGGCGGCGCGTCGCAAACATGGAAAATAAGCCGCGTGGCGTTACCGCTGTTCCAATTTTTGCCTACGGCTTCCGTAAGCGCCCTGTCCATTGCTTCGGGAAAATCGCCGCCGCCGCTTGCGGATTGCCTGGCAAGATTTTGCCTCTGCTGCGCGATGTTGTCGGTAAAATCAAAGTATCGCGTAACGTATTCGTCGCCTATATCACGATAAAAGAGCAGCGCCAAACTGATGTTATAATCTGGATTGGCGGCGGCAATAGAGTTTATAACGTTTGAAATTTCCGATTTCAAATAAAGCATTTCATCGCCCATTGACCCCGTCGTATCAATAACAAACATTAAATCTAAGAGTGAACTTTTTTCCGTATTATCATTAAGCGCTATCAGAACAGGTTCGCCGTTATACGTTAAAATTTGCTGTGATTCTTTTCCAGCGGCATTTATTTTAATTGTTATATTTTCCCCTTTTACGTTGTAAGAAGGAAATAAATACGCGTTTCCGTTAGCGTTTGTTTTGGCGGAAAATAATTTTTGCCCTGAATGATACAAATCTACAATAGCGTCACCCGCGGGACTTTCCCCTGAAAATACGTTAACAATAACCATATAGCGCGTTTCAAAGCCAAAATATTCGATATAATTGGCAAAACCATTACGCCTTTGCTCTTCAGGAACACTGTCATCATCGGTTATGGTAAAAAGATTCAGATAAAAATCGTAATTTTTAAGATCGCTCCACTCGCCGCATGTAAGCTGTCCCGGTTTGGGCTTGCCTGCCGTTCCGTTTCCCCCATTGGAGCCTGCTTCCCCGCCGTCTGCTCCTTTTCCGCCGGACCCAGTAGTAGGATAACCGCCGCCAACGCCAACGCCAGAATCATCTCCGCTGTTTGAAAATTCAGAGCTGCAGGAAACGATAATAAAAACCAATATCGTAATAGATAATAAAAATATTCTTTTCATAGAATAAATATAACACAATTCAGACAAAAAAACTAGGAAAATTTATCGAAAGAACCTCACACTAAGATCACTAAGAAACAAAGATCACAAAGGGGGAAATAGGGTTTTTGTCCGTTATCTTATCGTAAAGACCACGCATAGCCCTCGGACAAAACCCCCTTCTTCCCTCTTCCTTTGTGTTCTTTGTACCTTTGTGATCTTTGTGTGAAAATCTTGCGAATTAATTTCTGCCCAACAGAGAGGCGTACTCTTTCTCGTAACGCTTTAAAACAGGGTGATCGGGGGATATGGCAAGACCTTGTTTTAGGTAATAGACGGCGCGGCGTTCTTCACGGCGGTCGTGGTAAATTTGGAACATGGCGATAATGGCGTCCAAGTTTCTGGGGTCTTCAAAAAGGCTGGAACGCAGATCACCTAACGCGTCTTCCTGATTTGACTGTAAACGGCTTCGCAGATAATAGTATCGGCTCTTAATTTGACTTGTGCTTGCGGAATTAATACGGCTTTCCAGCAAACGCGCCGCTTCGTCCCTTCTGCCGGAATTAATCAGGGCGGAAATATAAATCGCCGCGTACTCATGATTGGAATTATCGCGCTCAAACAATTCACGGGCATAGTTAAGCGCCCTTGCGTTATTTCCCAGCCCCCGTTCAACATTATACGCGTCCATAATGTCCTGAACAGTTCTGCGGACGGCAAGAATACGGTTCAAATACCCCTGCGCCTCCTGCCACTGTTCACGTTGAATTGCGTCCCTAAGGCTTAGGCTTAGCACTTCTATGGAAGAGCCGTTTATCCTCCTGAGGCGCTCAAGCATTTCCCTGCCCTCACTTTGATCCGCCGGGCGCTGGGACTCCATGAGCAAACCGGCGGCATAAACAAGGGCTTCCGTATCATCGGGATTAACGCGTAAAATCGAGCGAAGGTAGTTTAACGCCGAATCGCGGTTGCGGTTTCCTTCCGCCTGTATTCTGGCGCGTAAGAAAAGATAAGTTCTGTTGTTTGGGTTAATGGAGGCGTAACTGTCCAATGAAGTATTTGACTGCGAATACTGCCCTTGCTCAAGAAGGATAGAGGCTTTTATTAAAATGATTTCTCCGTCTCTTGGATCCGCCTGCAGAATCTCGTCCACTGCGGACATAGCCCGTGACAAGTCATGGTTTCTGTAATAACAAATGGCGCGTTCCCTTTTAATTTGAATGCTGTCGGGGTAACGTATAATCAACTCGGATAAAATATCAATCGCTTCTTGCGGAAAACCGGCAATCCTTCTCGCTCGGGCAACGCCTATCCTTGCGGGATAACATTCGTCTGAGATTTGATACGCCTGCCTAAATGAGCGTTCCGCCTGACTGTACCGTTGCGCTCTTTCGTGTATAAACCCTTGAAACAGAGGCGGCAAAACGGAATTGGGTTTTAGCGTTTGCGCTAATTCAAGGTCTTTTAAAATATCCGCAAGAACGCCAGCTTCCGTTTGATCATTCACAGCCAAAAATGGCAGAATATGTTCAAAAAAATCAGTCGAATTTTGAGCAGGCGGGTCATAAACGCCCTTCTCGGCATCCCTGATAATCCGGGTATAATTTGACGTTTGCGGAAGATCGACGACCGGAAGCCTCGCCAATGAATCGGGATAAATCAACTTGATCAGCGTAGTATTAATGCCGGCCATTATACGGCCAAATTCAGTACCGCTTAATTCCCTGCTGCGGATCAATTCAAGCGCTTGCAGCATTGATGACAAAATTCCAGTTTCTGTCAAACTCCTTATTTCTTCCGAAAGACTGCCGGAAAGGTGTGCGCTAGGCTCGGATTGATGTTTTGTATTTTCAATTTTTTGCTCGGCGGATTTCGGCTTTTCAGGTCTTGTTTTTTCAACTCCTGATTTATCAGCTGTTGATTTACAGGAAAGAACGGCAAGTGAGAAAAAAAATATAACAAAAATGCGATTCCAAGTTTTTAATACCACTCTTAATTATCCAAAACAAAAAATTTTCCCCGAAGAAAAGGATAGATCACATATACAAAATATTAACACAATGATAGTATCAATAACAATGGATATTAAGAAAAAATTAAAGTTTTTCGCGTGTTTCACATTATTATTATCGGTTTTAATAACGATATCATGTAATTTTAAGCCTTCCGGACTTGACCAGTATTATCTTACCGGCTCAAAGGAAGACAGGAAAAACATTACGGAATTGTTTAATTTATTAAAAACGGAAAAACCCGGCAGTGACGGCGAATTTGCGGTGACAAGGGAAATTGCCACAAGTTTCGCAAGGTTAAAAGATTATGAAAGAGTTATCCATTTTTTAAGCGCGAAAACCATCAATAATCCGGCTGACCCTTACAACGGCTACTATTTCCTCATGGTCGCATACGCGTATATCCAGCGGGAATCTGAGCCGATAGTCGCCCTTTATTTTGATTTGATTTTAAAAAATTATCCCGACCTTATCATTAATGACGAGTCCATTCACCTTGTTTGCCTGCGCCATCTTATCAACGAGACCGACAATCCAAAACACCTGGTCTGGTACTACAACGAGCTAATTTCCAGATTTGCCGATAAAATTGATCCGGGAACCACATATTTTATGCTTGGGCAAGCATGCGAGCGGGCAGGCGACTGGAATGGCGCGATTGCGGCATATACAAATTACCTGCCGTACACGGGGACAATTATCCCCGGCTTCCCCCAGGCAGACCAATACGCGAAAAATCAGGTTGATTTTAGCAGGTCCCAAAAAGACTGGACATTTGAAAGCCTTGGCGCGTTAAGAAGCGCGGTCGAAGACGCTCTGGACGCCGGCAGCGCAAATACGCTTATGAGATACCAGACAAAGGTGAACTTTTTTGCGCGTTCATGGGAACAGGTGGAAACCGACGATATTGGCTTAAACAGATTTAATCTTGCCCAATTTATGTCCGGTAACCACATCAAATATGCCTCCACTCTTGACGCGTCTTCAAATTCAACCGAAGCGTTTTTAAGAACAAGCGGCTGGTCATTTTCGCTTAATACATGGTATCTGTACTTCAGAAAGATTTATTTCCCGCAGGACCCTGAAATTCACGGAAGGTGGGAATGGGCGGGGATTTACTACGGAGAAAAATTTTGAGCTTATTCAGGGTATTTCACTCAAAAGCGCAAAAGCGTAACGGGGATTTACTTATTTTTTTGTTATATACAATTATTATAACATTAGCTCAAGCGGAAGAAAGACCTATGCGCGGCAAACTTCCCGATCCAACGCTGCCGCCTCCTTCCGCAAGCTCCTCATTTATTTTTACGCCCGCCTCAAATTCGCTAATTACAGACACGGCTCTTGAACAGCCCTTGACTCAACGTTACATTGAGCAGTATTCAAGTCCGCACGGTATTGCCACTCTCAACTCCGTTTTGGGCAGGGGGAGCCTATATCTGCCGTTTATCAAGGAGGAAGTCGCCCGGCGTAATATGCCGCCGGAACTGGCTTATCTCCCCGTTATTGAATCTGGTTTTGTGATAACGGCAAGAAGCAAGTCGGGCGCTGTCGGTCTTTGGCAATTTATGCTTAACAGCATTTCGCCGTATAAAATAAGGGTTACTGACTTTATAGATGAGCGGCGCGATTTTGAAAAATCGACTATAGCCGCCCTGCAAAAACTTGATGAAAATTACAGAACGCTTGGCAGTTGGGAACTTGCGCTTGCGGCATATAACAGCGGGTTGGGAGCTATAAACAAAATTGTAAAAAAAACAGGTAGGCACGATTACTGGGAACTTGTTAAAAAAGGCGATTTAAGGCAGGAAACCCTGCATTTTGTACCCAAATTAATCGCCGCAACCTATATTATTTCACAGCCAAGAAAATACGGCGTTAATGTCTGGCATGAAAAAGTCGATTGGACAGCCATTCCGCTTAACCGCCAGATTTCTATCGATATTCTAGCTAACGAAACAGGCGTTTCCAAAGAGCTATTACGCAGTCTTAACGCGGAACTTCTCCACGGGATAAGCCCCGCGGAAGACGGCTACCGGTTAAAAGTCCCAACGGCTTATCTTGAAAAAATTACTGACGCTCTTGAAAGCCAAGATTTGCAGCTGCTCCGCTACCATTACCATATAGTCCGCCAAGGGGACACATTGTGGTCGATGTCAAGGTATTATGGCACTTCCGTTCACATTATCGAACAGCACAATCCCGGTATTTCTGGCCGTTTATTAAAAATAGGGGAAACAATCATTATTCCGGCGTTTGGAAACACGCCCCCGCCTCAAAGTACGCCTGTAACAGTACCGTCCAATTTGCCGGGAACCCACGTTGTGCAAAAAGGCGAAACTTTCTGGTCCTTAGGCAGAAAATACGGTATCGATCCACAAGTGCTTGCGGAGGCAAATGGCCTAAAGTTAAATGATATTCTGCATGAAGGAAGAACCATTAGAGTGCCGATAATAGAGTAACTGATATGAAAAGATTGATAATATTAACCTTGATTTTCTTCTCTGTTATTGGCGTGTTTGGACAGGCAAAAACGGGCATTTCCGGCACTGTAGAGTGGGACACTTTACGGATTAACGCGGTTGTTTCGCTGAACCTCGCCGAAGCGGGGGTAAAACTTCCGTCGGGGAGAACCCAAGGGGAATCTCTTTTAAACTTAAGTTATTTAAGCCTGATACAACCGTGCCTTTTGGGCTTACAGGTTGACTCTTCTTCTACAATGGCTGACCTTGTTGACCGTGGGGAATTAAACCTTACGCAAATAGAAGCAATCGCGCGTGGGGCAAATTTAACGTCTCCAGCCCTTTCGCTGGATATGAAAAATATTACCACGTCCGTAAAAATTTCCATCTCAAACATCAGCGCCTCTCTTTTACGTCATACCCGATCTTCCCCCGTTTCAAGAACATTAAGCCCTATTTCTACGGCGCGGTACACGGGGATAATTATTATCGCCGTGGACGAACTCCCTGTTTACGGATTAAAAAAAACCGCCATGCCAGTCCCATGCCTGTTTCCAAAAATTTGGGACAGCGAAATGAACCTTATCTATGAACGTTTTATGCTTGAGCCTCAAGGCGCCGCGCAGGGGTTTTCAATGGTACGCTATTCCGCGTCGAAAAATATTTTTCAAAGCAACCCTTCCGGCTTATCCGATGATTTACGTGAAATCGTAGGGGACAGGCCTTTGCGCATATTCGCGCGCGGCGTATTCGGAATAAAGCCCACTGACCTTATCATCGAAAGAAGCGACGCGCTTGTAATTATTTCATCCGAAGAAAACCGCCGCCTGTTGTCGCAGGGGAAAGTCGTATTTATTCTTGACGAATCCGTTTTGCGCTATGAATTTGGCGAATAATAAATTTGCCTACCGTCGCGGCTATTGTCTGTTGCAAGATAATGCTCATCAATGTGGGCAGAACCGCCGCCTGGGGGAAAAATGTTACGGCGATTGTCATAACAGCGCTGTTATTTTTTAACCCGCCTGCGATAACCAAGGCGGCGCTTTTTTCATAATTACAACGCGCCGCGATACCGTTAAGCCTAGAGAGCAGAAACCCCGCTATTGTTAAAATAACGCACAGCAGAGTAACGCCCCAAACAAGGGGATCGTTAAACCGTATAACATCGGCTATGGCCGCCGAGTTTGCCGCAATAACAAGCATCAGGCAGAATTTGGCAAGCGGATCAAGATACGGGCATATTTTTCGCGGTATCGCGCCCTTGCTTGTTTCGTTTAACGCGACTCCTATGACCGTTGGAACCACAACCATAAAAATAAGGGAGACAGCGATGCCGCTCATGTCCATCGCTATTTTTGCCCCTAAAAAAACCGAAAGAGTAAGCGGAACAATAAGCGGGGCAAGCAAAGTGTCAAGGAGTATTAAAGAGAGTCCTAACGCTTTATCTCCGTTAAAAATCGCAGACCAGATAAAGCCTGAAACGGCGGTAGGGCCTGTAAAAAGAAGGATAAAACCGGCTACCACGTCGGGATTGTTAAAAAAAACTGAAGATGAAAAGAGAGCGGCTAACGGCATCAATATGTGGCTTGAAAAAAAGAAAAGCAAAATAGGAGCGGGGCTTTTAACCGCGACTCCCAATTCAACGGCGGTAAGTTTTAGGGAGCCTGAAAACGTCATAATGCTGAACAGTAAAATAACATAGGGGCGCAGAGGCAAGAAAACACTCGGCAGAAATAAACCAAGCGCGACGGATAAAGGAGTTATAACGGGAATAAAGCGGTCCATGGCGTTGTTTAGTTTAAAAAGAAATCCGTTAATTCCCTGTGAAGAGCGCATATTTTAAAATTTCCGCTAATTTTCCAGAATGGTAATTTCCACCCTTCTGTTTCTACGCATACCTTCTTCGGTACTGTTATCCGCAATCGGCATATCCGCTCCATACCCGCGAATAACCATGCGGTCCGCTGTACGGACATCGTTAGCAAGAAAATAATCCGCCACCGCCTTTGCCCTATCATGGGAAAGTTTAAGATGATCCTCTCTTGTTCCCCTTGCCAAAGCGGTATGTCCGCTAATGACAATATCCCTGTCGGAATAGCGTTTTAAAATCACGGCAATCCTTTCAAGTTTTGCCTGTTCGCCGGGAAGCATTTTAGCCGAATCGGGGTAAAACTGGATATTTTCGAGGGTTAATGAAATTCCCCCGTCAACAACGCGCACGTCAACATCGTTTATTTTAAGGCGGTCTATTTCTTTTTTTATCTCATCTACAAGCTGTTCCTTGTTCATTTCCTCAGACTCGATAAACTCGGCCTGCGCCGTCCCGCGAAATTCAATTTTTCTTTTATCTGACATTTCAAACGTTAGGCGAAAACTTTCCTCATAAGCTATCGCCTGCCCAAGCGAATGATCCCAGTAAACAATTTGGTCAAAATCGCCCATTATACGCACGGGATAAATACGCCCCCTAACGGCAGGCGGCCTTGAAGCTATTTTATAACTTACTGAAAAAGCCGGATAACTTTTTCCCTTCCATTCGCGCTGTCCCACATAGGCATAATTCGCCGTAAACGGTATTTTGTACGGCTCCTGTATTCCAAACGCGTCCCTAAAATCGTGTATCTCGTACCCATCGGCTTTCCATTTGTCCATTACATTTAAATTCCTGTCAGGGAACACGGGTACGTTACGCACAACCGGCATATAATACTTTGGGTCTATCGTGAGGTATCCAAGTTTATCCCGCTCAAAAACCGAATCATATTCCCTAGTCCACGAAAACCCCGACTCCGCCTGAGCGGCGCTTCCCGAACTGTAAACAAGCCTCTCAGAAGTTTGAAAAACCGCCTTATGTTCCCCCTTGCCGTCATTTACCCCCGTCACTTCCACCGCGATACGGTTAAGTATTTCAGCTCGATGGCTTAAAACCCCGTTAATAAAAACCGCCTCATCAACAACGGAGAGTATCCTGTATTTAGCGCCAAGTATGTGTTTATACTCAAAATTTTCGCACTTCGCGCTAAAAGGTTGAAAAACACTAAACAATATAAAAACTAAAATTAGCTTTATTCTTACCATATATTAAATATACACTTTTTTTTACCATTATTCCAATTAGTTCGAAAAGACCTCTCGCAAAGGCGCAGAGGCGCAAAGTCGTTGTTCATAGTATTATCTTTAACTTTCAAGATCCATATTAAAACAAATATATCTTGTATAACGAAAATCTATCAAACATAAACTTTGCGCCTTTGCGACTTCGCGCCTCTGCGAGATAAAATTTGGAAATAATTCTTTGTTAAATCTCAGCTTTTACGAAATGTTAGCAATTTTAGCGCGTTTTTACAAAGTATAAGATTTTTATCATCTTCACATAAGCCGCTATTTTCCAGTCCTTTTATGTAACGTGAAGGCGGTAAAATTGGGAAATCGCTGCCGAAGATAATTTTTTCGCATAGGCCTAAAGCTTTCGCAGCGCGGTAAATTCGCTCATCGAAAAGATACGGAGTGACGGCGATGTCATAGTACACATTGCGGAAACTTGCCTTGATTTCTTTCATTGTCTCATAGATAAAAATCCCGCCGCCCCAATGGGCGAGGATTATTTTTAAGTCGGGGTTGTTAAGGATAAATTTTTCAATATCTTTCATTTGTATATTTGTTTTTCCCGGGTAATAATGGCCGATAGTTTCATTTGTATGGAGCAGTAACGGCATACCAAGTTCTTTACACGCGCCTGTTAAATCGGAAGTTTCCTTTTCATTTACAAGGTCAATACTCTGCCCTTCTGGAAAAAGTTCTCCTACGCCAATTAGCCCGTTGTTATAACAGCGTTCTATCTCTTTTGCGGCCTCTTTGCAGGGTGGAACGACCGCGAAGCCCGTCAGTTTTTCGGGGAACTGTTTTGTTTTTTCTATTACATAATCGTTCACATAACGGCACAGGCCTAAATCGTTAAAACCAAAACCAAAAATTACCGCTCTGTCAAAACAGTCTTTCTCCAATACGGAAACAACATCTTCCGCCGTAGCGAATTTATTCACTTTACTATGCGAAATCAGCGAAAAGTACGGCTCTTTTTCGGCGTATTGAGTCCAGTTAGCGATAATATCAGGCGGCGTTACGTGAACATGACAATCAATTTTCATTTAAAACTCCTTTTTCAATTTCACTTTGGGGGCCTGTAAAAATGCCGATTTTATTTAAGCCTGAAAGAAGTGGCGTTCCGGCAAGCATTGCCGCGGACGCGAAAATAGCGCGTTCAATGGGAGCGGTAAATGTCAGTATCGCCCAAATTTCTTTTGGCTGTTTGTACAATACAAGAGAGAAAAAATTCCCCACTGTTGCTCCTCCTATAAGTCCGCTGAAAGCGCATAGCCAAATTGCAGGAAATTTTATCCACTTGTTTTTACTTTCAAACATCCACCGCGCGAATATCGTCGCGATTATCAAAACAACAAAACCTAATCCGTAAAAAAACAGCGGCAACAGGATAACGCTTCTGCCTATTTCCTGCGTAAACCAGAGAATCGTTCCTGTAATGTATACGATAATCGCTCCGTTGATGATGAAATTTCCGGCTGAGTTAATAGCGACAGGAGGCCATTTTCCCCACGCGATACATCCGGCTGTAAAAGCGGTAGTCGTCCCCACGATAAAAGTGCCAAGCCCCATCCATGCGGTGTAAGGCGCGATTAATGAGCCGATAAAGCCGCCCGCCGCCGAGCATAGGGCGCCGGCTAAGGGGCCGAAAAAAATTCCCGAAAGCGGATAAAGTACCGCAGATAAAGAAAAAGTCCCGCCCGTTCCTAAGATTGGAATAGTCGGCAATAAATGCCCCGCAGCGATAACGGCTGCCCAAACGCTTATAACGGCGGGGTGAATAGTGAAATTCTTTTTTTTGCTAATCTTCGCGTCTTCCATCAAATACAATCCCGTCTTTTTCCATTTTAATCAGCCTGTGGGCATATTCGCCAGCCAAAACCATGTTATGCGTAATAAAAATAATTGTAAAGCCCTCCGAATGAAGATCGCGGGCAATATTCATAATTTTTAAACTGCCACAGTAATCATTGCCAACGTCAACTTCGTCAAAAATAATTATTTTACTATTCATCGCAAGAACGCACGCGATTAACGTCTTCGAGCGATCCTGCCTGCTTAACGCGGGAGGAAAAGCGTCCGCGTCGTTAAGACCCACGGTTTTTAAGGCAGTTTCCACCCTTCGCTTTATTTCAGTTTTTGAAAGACGCATATTTTTAAGCGCGAAAGCCGCCTCATTGTAAATGGAATCGGTAAAAAGCTGGGTATCGGGGTTTTGCATAACGAATCCCACGTCTTTTGAAATATCACTAACGGAAAGTTTATTTGTATTTTTGCCGCGAATGAAAATATCCCCCGCGCAAGGGCGTAAAAGGCCTGTAATACATTTAAGCAGAGTCGTTTTTCCGCAGCCGTTATCGCCCGTTATGGCGATAAAATCATTCTCCGCGATTGACAGATTGATATTTTTTATTCCCGAACCGTTTGAATATGAAAAGCAAAGATTTTTTATATCGATCACAGGGTTATCATAAGAAACATTTCGCGGCAAAAAATTTTTAAAATTACCGGTAATAGGCTGTATGCCGTTATTTTCCAATAATGCCCTGTCAGAAAAAATATTTTTAGCTGTATCAAGCGCGGCAATTTTTCCGTCTTTAAGAATACAAACCCTGTCCGCAAATTCAACAACTTTCGCGCTTTCGTGCATTGCCATAATTATTGTTATTTTTTCTTTTTTTCGCATATCGCTTAAAACGGACATTACTTCCCGCGCTCCCTGAGTATCCAGGCGGCACAGGGGTTCGTCAAGAACCAATACTTTCCCTTTCATCGCCATAGCTGCTGCAATAGCGAGACGCTGCTTTTCGCCGCCAGACAGAGTTGAGGGCGCTCTGTCTTCAAAACCTGCAAGCCCGACGGCGCGAAGAGCGAAGTTTACCCTTTCTTTGATTTCTTGCGGCGGTAAAAGGATATTTTGCGGCCCGAAAGCGGCTTCATAACGGACAGACGAGGTAAAAAGCTGAGCGTCAGGATCATCAAGCGTCATACCGACTTTAAGAGCCAACTGCGGGACGGAGGATTTTACGGTATCCGCGCCGTCAACTGTAACCGCTCCCGATAAATGACCGCCGCTTAGATGGGGAATAATACCGTTAATCAGTTTGCAAAGAGTGGTTTTTCCCGCTCCGTTTTCGCCCATTACGGCGAGAAACTCGCCTTCTGCCACGGATAAATTTATCCCTTCAAGCGCGTAATTTTTGGCGCGGGGGTATTTGAAACTGACATTATCAAAATTTACTACGCACATTCTTCACGCTCAATATAAATTTTTAAAAGTAAAATTAATAAACATCATAATTACAAAAAAAACAACACAGCCCGCAATAAAGAAAAAATCCAAACGCTTCATTTTTGGTTTTTCAAGCCATGTTCTTGTTTTGTAAACGCCAAACGCCCTGGAATCCATTACAACCGAAGAGGTTTGCGCCTTACGCATTGCGCCTAACATCAGCGGGACAAGCAAGTTTATATAGGATTTTATCCCGAATTCGCGCGTTCCACGCAATTTTTGCGCGTCCATAATTAAAAGAGCCTCTTCCTTAAAAGCCGGAATAAGGTTTATTGCCGAAGTTATTACAAAGGCGGCGCGATAATTAACGCCAAGAGCGCAAAGTCCGGCGCTTATTTGATGAGGAGAAGTTGTCAGCGTCAACATGGGCAAAAGAAGCGTTAAAGCGACCAGACGGCATACAATTACAATACCGAGGATAAATCCTTCCCATTTTAGGGAACCTGCGCCGCCTAAAAACGGAAACGACGCTGGAAAAAGAGGCTTTACGATGTATGTTTCGCCAGGACCGAACAGCGTCTGAATGAAAATAATAAAAGCCGCTAACAATGTTAGATTTTTTAAGTATTTAAAACCTTTAGGCGGCATTCCCGCGGTAAAACGAATAACAATAAATGACGCCAACAAACAGGCGGCGGCAACAAGAGTATTAATAAAAAAAATCAAAAAGGTAAGCAGTAAAACAAAAAACAATTTTGTTCTTGCGTCCAGATTAAAAAAGACAGACATATATCACCTTTATATATAATTCTAATAATAACTATAGACAAAAAAATTATTATGTGCTATACTAAAAATATATCACGTAAAAAAAAGGAGAATTTTTTAAATGACTGATGCAAAGACACGCCTGGCAAACAGGGAGAGGCAAAGAAGGTATCGAGAAGCGCACAGAGATGAAATTAACGAACAGCGGAAGGAAAGGTACAACGACCGCATTTCAAAGGGAAAATGCCCCAGATGCGGAGGCAAGGTAAAAAAAGGCTACATCCTATGCGCGGCCTGCAGCGATTATCAGGCCAACCTGAACCGCAAGTACGCCAAACAGAAAAAAACCGTTGTAAAAAAAGCAGGCAAAAAGACCGCCGCTAAACCCAAAGCCAAGAAAGCGACCAAATCAAAAAAATAAAATATTTTTCCAATTATTTTATTAAAAACCGTGTTCACTTACACGGTTTTTTTGTTATAAAAATAAATGTTTACAAAAGGACCTCTCGCAAAGGCGCAGAGGCGCAAAGTTGTTGTTCGCAGGATCATCGTTTTTCCTTCAATATTTGTAGTCAAAATTATATATCTTGATCAATAATGAGTTATCGGACATAAACCTTGCGCCCTTTGCGTCTCCGCGCCTTTGCGTGAACCTCTTCTCCGAGGTTTTCCTACAGACTCCTGCGCCTTTGCGAGAGAAAATTTGAGAATAATATTTTTAAGTGTGAGTAAAAGGAAGTTCGTTCTGAGGTTCGATTTTTTTTGAAAGTAAGCGGTTTATTATGCCGGCGTTATCCAGAAGGCTTGAAACTGACTGGTTTTGGTGAAGGCGGGAAATTACATCCGCGAAAAGACGCGAAATATTGACGTTTACGTACCATTCGCGCTTTACAACTTCTTCCTGATAGACGGCGTTTGTCCCGATTATGCGGTAAAACAGGCCTTCGCTGTACGCTTCATCAAAGTGGGAAATGGCGTTACCGGAGAAAAGAGGCAGGCTGATAGCGCAGATAATCCTGCGGGCGCCGTTTTCTTTAAGGTGCTTCATTCCCTTTATCAACGTGCCGCCCGTCCCTAAAATGTCATCCGCCATGAAGACGGTTTTGTCCCTCACGTTGCCAAGAAGGCGTATTTGCGAAATATTTGACTGGGTAGCGTCCTTTGACAATTTGGAATAATCCCTTTCCTTGTATAGCAACGCCAACGGCTTTTTTAGAGCGGAGGCGTAAAATTTATTTCTGTCCACAGCGCCGGTGTCTGGGGAAACAACGACAAAATCATCGTTTAGAATATCATCCATATTTATCAAAGTTTGAATAATTTGATAGCTGGCATGAAGATTTTCAAGGCGTAAGTCGTTAAAAATATTCATGATGTCCCTGGAATGAATATCAAGCGTAATAATTCGGTCTACCCCAAGGCTTTCAAGAATTTTTCCGATTCTGCTCGCGGTAAGCCCTTCCCTTCCCTTCGCCTTGTGCTGACGCGAATACGGGTAATTCGGTATTACAAGGGTAATTCTCTCCGCGCCAGCCTGATGAGCGGCGTCAATCGTGACAAAAATGGTCATCAAATGATCGTTTATAGACAAATTATTTACAACTTCGCCTGAAAATTTTACAGGGTAGTGGTTTTCCACATCCTGAAAAATATATACGTCTTTGCCCCGGATTGATTCTTGAATCTCGGATTTTATCTCACCGTTTGGAAACAATGAAAATTTAACGGGAATTTTAAACGGTGCGCTATTTTTTACAGTGCCGCTTTGGGACGCTGTTCCCCGCGCGACAATTTTATTTATAAGCTCTATTTGCAGGTCTACCTGATCCGCGCTTAAATTGTAACGTTTTGAAATGTCTTCCACCGTTTGTTTGCGGCTAGAATGGTATTTACGATGAAGGTGTTGAATTACCTCATCAGCGAAGATTTCCCCGCCGGGACACGCAATTACGGCTAAATTCGCTGGATTGAAGTACTTCATGGCTTAACTATTATTTAACATAAAGCAAACAAAAAATCAAGCCCACGAGCGGCTTCTTTCAACCGCTTTGTGCCAGCCTGTAACCAGTTTTTCACGCTTTTCCATGTCAATTTTAGGGGTAAAAACAGTGTCCTGCCGCCAGCGGTTTTTTACCTCTGCCAAGTTTCTCCAAAACCCGACGGTGATTCCGGCTAAACACGCCGCTCCAAGCGCGGTCGTCTCCCTAATAACCGGGCGCACAATAGCCGCGCGGCACATATCAGACTGGAACTGCATAAGAAATTTATCCCTGCTCGCCCCGCCGTCAACTTTTAATTCCTTTATTTTTACGTCAAGGTCGCTTTCCATCGCGTTTAAAAGATCCATTACCTGATAGGCGATGGATTCCTGCGCCGCCCTTATAATGTGCGCTCTTTTTGTTCCGCGCGTGATACCGATTATGCAACCCCGCGCGTACATGTCCCAATAAGGGGCGCCAAGACCGGTAAAAGCGGGAACAAGGTAGACGCCGCCAGTATTCTTAACTTTTTCCGCGTAATATTCGCTGTCCGCGCTGTCGGTAATAATTCGCAATTCGTCCCTAAGCCATTGAATAACCGCCCCTCCCGTAAAGACCGAACCCTCAAGCACGTACTGCGGTTTATCGCTGAAGCCCGCGGCAATGGTGGTTAAAAGCCCGTTCCCGCTGACTGCGGCGCTTGTGCCGGTATTCATTAATAGGAAACAGCCGGTGCCGTAAGTGCATTTTGCGTCTCCTTTTTCAAAACAGCACTGCCCAAAAAGCGCCGCCTGTTGATCCCCCGCGTCCCCTGCAATGGGAATTTCAACGCCGTTAATAACAGCGGACGCTAACACCGCGCCTGACGGCTTTACCTGCGGAAGCATAACGCGCGGAATATCCAAAGCTCTAAGAAGGGTGTCGTCCCAATCAAGTTTATGAATGTCGAATATCATCGTTCTGCTGGCGTTGGTGTAATCCGTCACATGGGCTTTGCCGCCGGATAATTTCCAGATTAGCCATGTATCGACTGTGCCAAAAAGTATCTCGCCCTTTTGCGCCCTCTCCCTAGCGCCTTGAACGTTATCAAGTATCCATTTAATTTTAGTCCCTGAAAAATAAGCGTCGGGAATAAGCCCAGTAGTTTTTTTTATATGATCGCCAAGCCCGTCTTTTACATGCGCGTCAACAATCGCCGACGTTCTTCTGCATTGCCACACAATCGCGTTGTAAATGGGCGTGCCGGTATTTTTATCCCAAAGAATCGTCGTCTCACGCTGGTTTGTTATGCCTATGGCGGCAATATCACCCGCTTTTATTTTTGCCTTGTTGATAATATCAGTCATCACGGAGTATTGGGTGGAAAATATTTCCATTGGATCATGCTCCACCCAGCCTTCACGAGGATAAATCTGGGAAAACTCCTTCTGCCCTACCGCGGTGATATTTTGCCCATGATCAAAAAGAATCGCCCGGGAGCTTGTAGTCCCCTGATCCAGCGAAAGAACATATTTGCCCATAACTCCCCCAATTATTTAGTTTTCATTACTTCCACGCCGTTCCAGTCCGCAGGCGGCGGCGCGGAAGCGTATTCCACGCATCTTTTATACAGATTGTCCGCGTTAAAATCATCGGGTAATATTTCAAGCGCTTCTTTAAATTTTTGCGCCGCTTCGGCAAAGGAACGCGAATAATAAAGTTTCATTCCCTGATTATGCAAAGGCCACGCTTTTTGCTCAGACGGCGAGAGCGTTTTTTTTACCGTGAAGATTCTCACTCCTTTGGTCTTGCCCTTTACCGCCACAGTGTCAATAAGCCTGTAATTAAGGCCTGCGTTAGGTGAAGTTTTTCGCAATTCTTCAAACAGGCTTTCTGAAATCAATATTTCTGAATGATAAGTTTTTGTCAGCCCTTCCATCCGTGACGCTAAATTTACCGCGTCCCCGATTACCGTGTAATCCATCTTGCGCTCGCTGCCTATATTGCCGACCGTTACTTCGCCAAAGTTAATGCCAATTCCTATTTTAAATTCGCACTTGCCAAGTTTGCGCTGGTTTTCGTTAAATTTTAAAACAGCGTCCGTCATTTCAAGAGCCGACAAGACCGATTGCAGCGCGTCATCTTCGTGTTTTTCGGGCGCGCCCCAAATAGCCATAATAGCGTCGCCTATGTATTTGTCTACAATTCCTTTCCTATTATAGATAATGTCAACCTGCCCCGAAAAATAGCGGTTAAGCGAGTGAACTAAATCATCGGGGGCCATTCCTTCGGAAATTGTAGTAAAGGAGCGGATGTCGGAGAAGAGTATTGACAGCCTGCGGTTGTCTCCCACAAGCATTTTTTCAGGAGACGCGAAGAAGCGCTCGATTACGTCATTTGGCACGTATTTTTGGAAAATTTGACGGATGCGCTCTTCTTTTTTACCGGCAAGAACCGCGTCAAACGCGTAACGCTTTATCTGCGAATACGCCCTGTCCAATTCTCCCGTCATGTTATTGAACGTTTGCGCTAGAATGCCGGTTTCGTCGTTATACTCAACTTCAACTTTAGACGAAAGATCAGCCGTCTCAATTATTGATTCCATTGTTTTAACAACCCGACCAAGTGGATTTGTCAGGCGGCGGGTAACAATGATAAGCATAATAACGGCAATCGCGACCGCCGCTACCAAAGTGATAATTGTCTGTACGGTGATTAAATTCGCGTCCGCGTAAAATACCCGCTCTTTTTCGCTGATTAAAATATACCAGTCAAACGGGGTAAAATAAAAAGATTGAAAAATACGTTTTTCGCCGCCGATAACGGCAGTTTGCAGTCCCTGTTTTTCACTATTTAATAGCTGCAATAGCGTCTTTGCCTCGGAAGGTAATAGTTCCGCTCCGGAACCATCCCCATAGGTTGACATTGCCACCTTACCGGCATTATCCACCGCAAAGATAATTTCCGTGTCGCTTAAAAGAATACTGCGCCCGTACTGTTCAACGGCTTTTTTTGCCGCTTCGACCATTTCCGGCCTTCCTGCGAAATTATTATCGACTAAAAGCGACCATTGGTTATTGGCGAATTTCTCAAGCTCTCCAAGCTTAAACCCCAAAAGCTCTCTCGCGAGGCGGGTGACCCCGTTTACAGCCTGAAAATAAGACGCGGTTTCCGCAAGGACAAGCGGGACGATGATTAAAGGCAGTACGACAAGGAACATTTTTAACCGGATTTTCATTCTGTAATTATAAAGAAACCTGCTTATAATCTCAAGGGGGGCAAAAAATCATCCGATATTATAAATATGAAACGTTATAGTATTAAATGCTTATCGGGCAATTCGGAATTTGTCGATATTCTGAACGAAACGGACGATGAATATCTGGTTCGGTTTACGCGGAGCAGGAACGGAAACGTAAAAACATCTGAAGAAAAAATCACACGCCACCTCTTTAATATTTGCGTACAAACCGGGTATCTGAATCCGGTGGAAAGTTCCGCCGCCTGATATTTATCTCTGGTTCGGGGGATGTGAGAAGAATTTTTACCACGAACCACACGAACCAAATAGAGAAAAATTTCACACGAAGAACACAAAGGGACAAAGATCACTAAGGGGAAGAGGGGATTTTTGTCCTAGGATTTGCGTTGAAAAGCGGCAGCTGATATAGTACGTTGCTACTACACGACGTACAATCTAACCTGACAACTTGCAAGTGGTCAGGCGTTTATTTTTACCTTGACAGAAACGGTAAACACTACTATATTCAAAGTATGACAACTGCCGCAATATTAATGAGAGAGATTGAAACCATGCCAGAATCCGTCGCGGCTGAGGTGCTTGATTTTACCATGTTTATAAAGGGTAAACATCCTTCGGCACAACCACGCAACGGAATAGCGATAAAAGACGCTTACGGTATTTTTAAGGAATTAAAAGGAATAGATACCACCATTGAACGGGATGATCGTGTTCATTATTTTTCAAAATAAAAGTTTCCTATCGCAAAGACGCAAAGTACACAAAGCTTATATCCGATAATTCATTTTGAAGGAAAAACGATAATTTTACAAACAACAACTTTGCGCTTATCCTGTTGCGTACATACTTTATTCCAAGTGGGCAAGATGTATGCCCAAAGAATTTATTTAGTACAGTCAGGGCATACATCGTTCTATAACACAGCCGTTAAATGTACTGTAAAGGTTTTGCGTATTCCGGCTTTTTTGTACAAGTTTATGTCTCTTATCTTATCGTAAAGCCAACGCATCTCCTAGGACAGAAATCTTCTTTGTGTTCTTTGTACCTTCGTGCTCTTTGTGAGAAATTTAGCGAAAAAATGAAAAAATGATCTAAAATATCCCTTGTTCTAACTCTAAATAGACAGTATATTTTTTATATGGGCGAAAATATAGAGTTTAACCATGCGGCATTTAGGCATGGTATCAGCGAGGAAAGAATATGCTGTGCTCTTAAAAAACCCGAATATGAAGGTCCTTTGGATGATGACGGAAATAAATATATTGTTCTTGGATTCGACAACTCCGGCAATCTGCTTGAAATATTGTACAATCGCATAGATGATGAAACAATCAATGTATTTCATGCGATGACATGCCGAAGTATTTTTTATCCATTATTGGACGCATAGGAGAAAAACATGGCTAGAATGACTGAAGAAGAAGCTGATTATTGGGATGAGTACTACACAAAAAACCCTCCAAAGATTGACCCATCCAAAAAAGGTGGCTATTTTACCAGACAGCGAGAATTGCTTGAAGTACTTGATAAAGTTTCTGCTGATTACATAATAAGCTGCTCTATGTCAACAAACAAAATGCCCACTCAAATAATCGGGGAATGAAACTTTATTATTCGCGTTCCTTTGCCGAAGCGGCGCAAAAATTTAAAGAAGCGCTTGAAATATTACCCGATGA
>NZ_BDHE01000017.1:0-24820 GCF_054786175.1 Treponema sp. R8-4-B8 | reverse complement strand
CGTGCGGCATTATTGATCTACACGGCTACGCCGTGCGTTTATTTGGCTGTGGCGGGGAACCCACAGAAGATGTTTTTGCCATGCGCAGCCCTGCCCTGACTGTACTCAAGGATTTATTGGGCATACATCTTCTAGCGCTAATTAGCAATTAGCAATAGACACCATTAATAACGCATAAATGTCGCATAACAGCACTATGAAAAAGTGGTAACAGATACGTTGCATGCGCCCTGCATTATCACTCCCACTCATAATTCAAATCCTTAGACTTATATGCCAAAATTGCGGCAGCAATACTTCCTATACCAATAAAATTAATACCGCCACTGACAAAGAACCATATTACTGATAACACGATTATTAAAATCATGGCTTTAAAACCTCCAGCCTCTATTAATATACAAAATAAAGAAACCACTATTACAATGAGATGAAGTAGCCCAAAAGCAGGCACGGCCCCTCTCCCCCCCAAAAAATAGTTGAGAATAAATGCTACAAACGTTCCAATTTGAATAATAGCCGCGAAGATTTTCCCAAGTATTATTTTTCTCCTCTTTGCTTTTATGCGGTCTTCTTCAAGTTGCTTACTGCGGTTTTGATATTCGCGATAATTATCCTCACACTCGTCGGCTAATTTTGCCGTGTCTCTATAACCGTTCATTTGACGAAACTGTTTTGCGAGAGCGTAAGAATTTTCTTCGGCTGAATAATAGTTCATTTTTTGGACGAGGCTGTCATATAATTTTTGCCGTTCACTTTCCTCTTGTTCTGCTCGTGCATTTTCCTCTTTAATTCGTTCAATTTCCGCTTTCTTATTTGTTACAGCCTTTCCCACAATGGGAATAATTCGTTTAAAACTATTAGCGTAATCAAGAACGTCAAAGTAGGGGAGATCTTCGGTAAAAGTTGCGGGGATAGTTTCATCTGTTGTCCCGCCAAGTGATTTAAGCTCCGCAATCATGGTATTTATACGGTCGTAGTCGTTTTTTGCGGAAATAAAAGCCCAATTTTTCAATTTATTTATCAAATTAGTAAATTGCTCCCTAATGCTTGAAAAATCATTGTCCGCATAGACCTTTATGCAGTAATTTCTGTCACTAAGCACCAGTGTTTCCAAATCTTTTAGAGCGCCGCTAGTTTCGCCCTGCATGAGTTTACACCGCACGGTATTATAAAGGGATTCGAGCATAGCTTTTGAACATCGATACGACTCCTCAAAAGACCTTCGGGCTTTCATAAGCATTTCGGACGACTCGTCTTTTTTGTTTTCCAAGGATAGAGCTTTTGATTTTGAATACCAAGCATTCCCAAGAGAAAAGTGTATTTCAGCCGCCATCCGCCTAGCGTCGGCATTGCCCTCAATCTCCGGGTCAATATATTTTGCGGCCTTGTTTAAAGAGTCAATGGATTTATCAAAATCAATAACATCGCTGTATTTGCTTTTGCCGGAAGTATAAATTATCCCCTGTAAAAACCATGCGGCATAATTGGTTTTGTCTTTATCCAGCGCGGCTTGCGTGTCTTCCAACGCTTCCTCAAACTGCTTTTTTCTGTAACGCTCTACCGCACGGCCGTACAATTCACGAAATTGAGTAAAAAGCGGTTTGTTCATTATATCGGATATTCTATCCAGAGCATTTTCAACCCTTGCAAATTTCATATCAAGGGTACTGTTTATTTGGTCAAAACCTTGGTTAAAAGTGCGGGCAAGCAAGGCCTGCGAAGCGACAATAGCGAAGGTCTGCTCATTGACGGCGGCCTGTACGCCCGTCAGCCCTTCGGCCATATCTTCCCTTAACGCCGCTTGATTTTTACTAAGCGCCATCTGGTTATCATTAATTACCGCCTGATTTTTACTAAGTGTTACCTGATTCTCATTTATTTTTTCCAATTCGTCAGCCATATTAATCTCCTTTTATGTTTTTTGAAAATGTACAAAGAATATCATGAAATTATCTTTATTATTAATAAAAATCCACATGAATTATAACTTATAGATAAGTATACATATTTTAACGGCGGTAAGTCAATAACTTAAATAAAAGTATTCTTGCTTTAGAGGTTGAAATGCCGAAGAAAAAGTTAGGTATTAGAGAAATATTAGCTTTAAATTTGAAGGAAAACAGGCAAAAATGCGGATTTACGCAGGAAAAACTTGCTGAAAAGGCGGGGATTTCCGCAAATTATCTGTCTATGGTCGAGGTTTCAAAAAAATTCCCCACGCCTGAAATGTTAGATCGTCTTGCAAATGCCCTTAAAATTGAAACTTTTCAACTTTTTGACGCTTCGTCTACTGCGGAAGGGGCATTAATACATTTAGAAAGATCTATCATCAACAATATAAAACAAATTGTAAAAGAAACTGTAAGAGAAACGATAAACGAAGAATGTAAATATAATAAAAAATAACCTACGGTTTAATCACCACAAACCCCACCACTCTAATGCAAAAATCCGCCCGTATATATAACTGATACCGAAATTCCGTATGTGCGCTTGAAGATGTATGCCCAATAAATCCTTGAGTACAGGTGGGTAGGCTGCGTGCGATGTAAAAACATCTTTCGGGCGTTCCCCGCCGGAGAGACTTTGGAATAAAACAAAGAAAATTCAGAGAATAAAAGTTCGGCGACGAACCTTAGATAAAGCTTTCTACCCACCGCGATTTAGTCGCCGAAAGGCTCGTAGGCGGACTCTTACGAAGTTTTTACAGCGTGCGCAGCCTGCCCCCGCCTGTACTCAATTAATGCTTGGGCATACATCGTATTTTCCCATTGCTACTTTCACCATAATCGGTTATTATTAATATAATGGGGAGATTATTAAAATTGAACAAATTCAAACTATTGCTTATCTTCATGCTTGTTTTGATTGCTTTTTCAGCTTGTAAGAAATCACCAAAAGAGCAACCCATATTGTCAATAAATGACATATCTTTTCGTGAGATACCCGGTATAACTGCGGAAGAAATAGACGCCATTGAGGCTCTCCAAAAAAAACACAAGTTTTTTGTGTACGGAATGTGCCCGTCTACCGAGGCGTTCCTCGGAAAAGACGGCGAGATCCACGGGTACGCGTCCCTGTTCTGCGAATGGCTGACAAGAATGTTTGGCATCCCGTTTAAAACTAAATTTTATGATTGGGGCGATTTGCTTAGGGAACTTGAGAGCGGCGAGGTCGATTTTACGGGCGAGCTAATGACAAACCCTGAACGCCGGAAAATATATTTCATGACCGAGTCCATCGCTGAACGCGAATTAAAAATTTACCGTATTAGGGGCAGCGAACCGCTTGATAATATTAAAAAGTCGCGCCAGCCAAGATACGCTTTTTTTAAAGGCTCCGTATTGAACGTCGATGTTATAAATGAAGCGGGATACAAATTTGAAACCATTTTTATTGACGATTATAATACCGTTTACCGTATGATGGAAAACGGCGAAGTAGACGCGTATTTTGGCATGGATACTTCAGACGCGGCCTTTGTCGATTTTAACGACATAGTTACCGAGGATTTTTACCCGTTGGTTTTTAAATCAGCCTGCCTGTCCGCGCGTAAGGCGGAGCTTGCGCCGATTATCAGCGTCGTGGAAAAAGTATTGGACAAGCATGCTCTTGACTATTTGGCGGGGCTTTACAAAGAGGGGCATCAGCAATATCTGAAAGACAAACTGCATAATCTGCTGACTGATGAAGAAAAAGAGTACATACAAAACAACCCCGTTGTTCCAATCGCCGCGGAGTTCGATAATTATCCTATTAGTTTTTTTGATACCAATACTGGCAGATGGCATGGAATATATTTTGACACGCTTGATGAAGTTACAAAGCTTACAGATCTTAAATTTGAACGCGCCAATGATCAGAACGCTAAATATCAGGAAATGCTCGCCATGCTTGAAAAAGGCGACGCCTTAATCGTGCCTGAATTGTTCCGCTTGAAAGAATATGAAGGGCGTTTTTTATGGGCTGACGTTCCGCTTCTATGGGACACTTACGCGTTTCTTTCAAAATCGGATTTTAAAAACATTGAAATAAGCCAGATTCCCTATTTAAAAATCGGCGTCCGAAAAAACAGATATTCCGAATTTTTTAAGAAAATGTTTCCCAACCACCGTTATCTTGTTGAATATGAGACGCAGGAAGAAGTTTGGAACGCGTTAAAGCACGGCGAAGTGGAACTTATTTTTGCCTGTAACAGAAAATTGATTACTTACACCAATTTTTATGAGGAAGCCGGTTATAAATTAAATTTAATACTCAACTATTCATTTGATTCGTCTTTTGGCTATAATAAAGAAGCCGTTGTATTAAAATCAATTATTGATAAGTCTCTTGGCATTATCAATTTAAATAATATTACAAACCAGTGGATGCATAAAACTTATGATTATCGGTATAAATTGGCGGAGACCCAGCGCCCGTGGCTGACGGGGCTTTCAATTATGTTCTTCTTCATTATTCTCACGGTTTCATTTTCCCTGATGAAAAGCCGCAATACCGGCAAACAGCTTGAAACTCTCGTAACGGAGCGCACAAGCGAGCTTTCCTACAAGACTTCTCAGCTTCAAATGATGATAGATTCAATTCCCGATCTGATTTTTTGCAAGGACATTAATTTTAAATATACGCAATGCAACAAACACTTTGAAAATTTTTCCGGCCTCCGTGAAGCGGATATAATCGGCAAGAGCGATTCGGAAGGCTCATGGCTGTCAATCAATACGGTGGAAAATATTTTCGGAACCGAACAATCCGTGATAAAAGACGTGAAGATGATTAAATTTGAAGAATTTGTTTCATCGCCTATTACCGGAAAAGCAAGTCACTTTGAAACTGTTAAAGCCCCCCTCATACGTGACGGCGTCGTCGTCGGAATAATGGTTATCGCGCGCGACATATCAGAGCGCAAGAAGATGGAAAAAGAAATAGCGTATCAGACTACTCTGCTTGAAACAATGATCGATTCAATCCCCGACGGAGTATTCTGCAAGGATTTGGAATTTAAATATACGCTGTGCAACAAATACATAGCGGATTTATTCGGCAAAGAATTGGAAGACATACTTGGAAAGGACGACAGGGAAGGTTTGGGAATGAGCGCCGAAGCCGCCGCGTTAGCCAATGCCGCCGACAGAAAAGTTATTTACGAATACGAACAGGTTACGTTTGAGGAATGGCTGGTATGCGCGGATGGCGTTAACCGGCTTTTTGAAACCGTAAAATTACCGCTCATTCTGTACGGTGAAATAATAGGAATTATAGGCATAGGGCGCGATATAACAAAACGCAAGGCGATGGAAGATGAAATCCGCGCCGCTTCACGGGCAAAAACGGATTTTCTCGCCAATATGAGCCATGAAATCCGCACCCCCCTTAACGTGATCATCGGCCTTACCGATTTAGTATTGGAAGACGAACATCTGGGAAAGAATATTGTAGAAAATCTGACAAAGATAAGCAACGCCGGCACTACCCTCTTAAGCATCGTAAACGACATTCTGGATCTATCTAAAATTGAATCGGGCAAGCTGACAATTACCCCGATTGAATATTACATTTCCAGCCTGTTGAATGACGTAATCACCCTTGTTATGACACGTCTTGGGGAAAAACCTATAAAATTTAACTTGAATATCAGCGATGAGCTTCCAGCTAAATTGTACGGCGATGATCTGCGGGTTAAGCAGATATTAACCAACCTGCTTACCAATTCCGTTAAATATACGCATCAGGGAAAAATTGAGTTAAGCGTGCATTGTACGCGCGATGGCGACGCTGTTTGGATGCATATTACCGTCAGCGATACTGGCATCGGCATACATGAAGAAGACATAAAAAAACTGTTCCTTGATTATTTTCAAGTCAACGCCAAAGCTAACCGCAATATTGAAGGCACTGGACTGGGCCTGCCGATTACCAAAAGGCTTGTAGAAATGATGGACGGGGAAATCTACGCTGAAAGCGAGTACGGCAAGGGCACTACGTTTCATCTGAGCATCAAGCAGGGTTTTGTCGAAGAAGAGACTATCGGCAAGGAAGTAACCGATAAACTTCGCAGTTTCAGTTATGCCGACAACAAGCGGGTTATCAATAAAAAGCTTTTACGCGTAAATTTAGACTACGCCAAAGTGCTTGTTGTTGACGATATGCAGACCAATCTTGACGTAGCTGTCGGACTGTTAGGCAAATACAAAATGCAGGTTGACTGTTTGACAACCGGTGAAGACGCGATTGACCGCATACGCGCTGGAAACCCAGTTTACAACGCCATTTTTATGGATCACATGATGCCGGGAATGGACGGCGTAGAAACGGCGGATAAGATACGCGCCATAGGCACTGAATACGCGAAAAAAATACCGATTATCGCGCTGACCGCGAACGCCATACACGGTACGGAAGAAATGTTCTATAAACACGGTTTTCAGGGGTTTATAACCAAACCAATTGACGTAATGGAAATGGATTCCGTATTAAAAAAATGGGTACGCGATGAAACTATTGAGAGGGCGCGCTCCGCAAACGAGTCTGAAGTAATCATGCCAAATAATTCCGGCTCAGGTTCCGAAGATGAGAACATTGAAATAAACATACCGGGAGTGGATACAAAAAAAGGCCTCATGCTTTACGCCGGCGAAATGGATATTTATCTGCCTCTTTTGCGTTCTTATGTCGCCAACACTCCGAATGTCTTGAATAAACTGAAGGCTGTTTCAAGAGAGACATTGCCCGATTATGTCATTTCCGTTCACGGGTTAAAAGGAACAAGCGCCGGCATAGGGGCGCAAGACTTGCGGGAAGCCGCGCTTGAATTGGAAAATTTATCAAGGGCGGGAAATTTGGACGAAGTGCTGGCTAAAAACGATAAACTTATTAAAGAAGCTGAAGTTATTGTTGAGAATATAAAAGCATGGCTCGCGCAATACGACGCCAATAACGCGAAACCGCGCCTAAAAGCGCCTAACAGGGAAGTTCTTGCCCGGTTGCGTCAATGCTGTGAAAACTTCAATATGTCGGGCATTGACAAAGCCATGTCCGAACTTGACGAATACGATTACGACGAAGACTCTGATTTAGTCGCGTGGATAAAAGAAAAAATAACCATATCTGAAATAACCGAGGTGGCGGAGCGTCTTTCTCGGGAGGGGTTGGTCTGATGTCTGAGTATAAAAAAATTATCGTAGTAGACGATAATATTGAAAACCTGACCGCCATAAAAAACACGTTAAAAGATCAATATGAAGTATTCCCATGCTCTTCGGCTGTAAATATGTTTGATCTTTTGGAGCATTTTAAACCGGATTTAGTCCTGCTTGACGTGGAAATGCCGGATATAAACGGATATGAGGCAGCCGCTAAATTAAAAAGCAATGAAATATTCAAGGATATACCCATTATTTTTCTCACTTCAATGAACGACGCGGAAAGTGAAATGGCGGGATTAAACTTAGGAGCCGTCGATTATATCCATAAACCTTTCGCCGCCCCTCTTCTGTTGCGGAGGATAAAAACCCATTTATCTCTGATTGATCACCAGTTGGAAGCGCAGAACGCTTCCCGCGCCAAAGGCGAATTTTTATCCCACATGAGCCATGAAATACGCACTCCGTTAAACGCCATTATTGGCATGATAAACATATCGTTAAACACCGAAGATATCAATAAAATTAAAAACTGCCTTCAGCGGGCGAATAACGCGTCAAAGCACCTTATGCACATTATTAACGACATTCTTGACATGTCAAAAATTGAAGCGCATAAGTTTGAACTTTCTTATGTTGAATTTAATTTTGAAAAAACTATAACGAATATTTTTAATGTGACAAATGTCCGCGCCGAGGAAAAGGACATTAATTTATCCGTAAATATAAATAAAAACGTCCCTACATACATAATAAGCGACGAATTGAGATTGTCGCAGATTATAATAAATTTAGTGAACAACGCCATTAAATTCACGCTGGAAAAAGGAAAAGTTACTTTAAGCGTGGAAAAAACGGATGAATCAAACGGAGACATAACCCTTAGAATTGAAGTCGCGGACAGCGGAATAGGCATTTCTGAAGAACAGCAAAAAAAACTTTTCACTTCTTACAACCAGGCGGACAGCAACATCTCCAAAAATTTCGGAGGCACAGGTCTTGGGTTGGCTATTTCCAAAGAGATTGTCGAGCTTATGAATGGCAAAATTTGGATTGAGTCAGAGCTTAACAAAGGCTCTAAATTTATTTTTACGATAAAAGTTCAAAAAGGAACCGGCGATTCAATTAAAGAAGATTCTTTATCCTCAGACTCAAATATTAACTTTAAAGATCATACGATATTGATAGCGGAAGACGTTGATATCAACAGGGATATTTTAGCCGCGCTCCTTGAAAGCACGGAGGTTTCCATTGATTTTGCTGAAAACGGGGCTGCCGCATTGTCAATGTTCAAGGCGGACCCCGGCAAATACCGTCTAATTTTAATGGATGTCAATATGCCGGAAATGAACGGCTATGAAGCCACAAAAGAAATCCGCCTTTTTGAAGAAAACTTAATCAAAAACGCCGCAGAAAACAATGCCGCTGGAAATAACAGCTTGAGTTTTGCCGAAGGCAAAACTCAAAGCAATTATAGGAATTTGCGTAAGCAAATTCCTATAATTGCAATGACCGCTAACGTTTTTAAAGAAGACATCGATAAATGTTTAAAGTCAGGCATGAACAGCCATATTGGCAAGCCGATTGAACCTGAAGCGTTATACGAAACTTTAAGAAAACATCTATAGCCGTTTTAAGGAGGAATTGCATAAATGGCGAATGAACTAAAAACAATTATCGCGGTAGATGATAATCTTGAAAATCTGACCGTCATTAAAGACACATTAAAGGACATATACGAAGTGTTTCCATGCCAAACGGCGTTAAAGATGTTTGAATTACTGGAACATCTTATCCCTGATTTAATTCTATTGGACGTGGAAATGCCTGAAATGAACGGATATGAGGCCATTAAAAAACTGAAAAGTGACGATAAATATAAACAAATACCTGTAATATTTCTGACCGTCTTGGAAGACGTAAAAAGCGAGATTGACGGCTTAAGTATGGGAGCCGTCGATTATATTCATAAACCATTTTTCGCGTCGCTTCTTATCCAGCGGATAAAAACTCATCTTGCGCTGATGGAATACCAAAAGATAGAAGTCATTACTATGGCGACGGTAATCGCCATGGAAAACATAAAGGAAGGCTTTGTTCTGGTTGACAATAAAAATAATTACCTGTCTTCAAATCCAGCCGCGAGAAAAATGTTTCCTGATATTTTAAAACTTTCAAGAGGGTCATCCGTATTATCCGTAACAAGCTGGCCTGATGAATTAAAAACAAGCGAAATTAATTCCGTGGAATTCTCCATCAATGGCGAAAAAACCAAATATTTCAAAGCCAGCATCAGCCCTGTTTTTCTTGAAGATAAAACTTTTATCGCCAGAATTTTCCTGTTCATGGACATTACCGATAATGTCAATTTAATGAAAGAACTGGAACAGGCGGCCTACATAGACTCCCTTACGGAAATTTATAACAGAAGGCATTTTATTGAACTTGCAAATATGGAAATAACGAGGGCCTTCAGAATGGAGCAAAAGGTCTATGTGGCTATGCTTGACATTGATTTATTTAAAAATGTCAACGATACCTTTGGCCACGACGCGGGAGACACGGTATTAAAAAGTATAGCGGATACCATTCGCAAGACTATCCGTTCCTATGATCTGTTTGGCAGATTTGGAGGCGAGGAATTTATAATCCTGTTAACGGTTACGGATAAGACGGAAGCTTATAATATGGCGGAAAGAATCCGTAAAAACATAGAACAAAGCGTGGTAAATTACGAGGGTAATGAGATAAGGCTTACAATAAGCATAGGGCTTGGGCAATTAATTAAAGATCATCCCCTTGAAACCGCAATAAAAAATTCCGATATAGCCCTCTACAAAGCAAAAAATTCAGGCCGTAATCAGGTAAAAATATTCGATGAATGAGACAATAGACGGCTATACTCCCTTGACATTTTTATCCGGTTTGGGCATAATCACCTCATACGGCTTTTAACTGTGGCTTTTAGCCTCAGCTTTTAGCCCAACGGCTTGAGCCGTAATTATTCCAGCCATTAGGAGAGTTTAGTGCCCTGCGGAAGAAAACGCAAACTGCGAAAAATCGCCACCCATAAACGCAAGAAAAAACTGCGGAAAAACAGACACAAGAACAAATAAGCTGTCCTTTTTGCAAGGATATGAATGTCCATTCAAATCTTAAGGAGTAACTCATGAATGTATCCGCTTTACAAAAGGCCCGTTATAGCTATAAGCCCAAATTACCAGCCATTTTATCAGGCCCTATTGATGATATTACCGTAAGTTTAGGCTCGACCGCCGAAGCGGTTTCGGACAAGGAAAAACTTCGCGGGATTTTTAAAAACACATACGGAAAACCGCTCGCGTCCTTTGTCAATGGAAAAAATGACAAGATAAAACGCGAGTTAAAAGTAGGGGTAATTCTTTCAGGCGGGCAGGCTCCCGGCGGGCACAATGTTATCGCCGGTTTGTTTGATGGGTTAAAAAAAGGCAACCCCGCCTCCACCCTGTACGGTTTTAACGGCGGGCCAAGCGGCCTTATCAACAATAAAATTACCGTCCTTACTTCTGAAATTATCGACGAATACCGCAACACCGGCGGTTTTGACATAATAGGCTCCGGACGTACAAAGATAGAAACCGATGAGCAATTCGCGTCTTCTCTGGAAACCGCAAAAGAATTAAATCTTGACGCGGTTGTCGTAATAGGCGGAGACGATTCTAACACAAACGCCGCGTTGTTAGCTGAATATTTCATCGCAAACGGATCTTCCACTCAGGTAATCGGCTGCCCAAAAACAATAGACGGCGATTTAAAGAACGAACATATCGAAACTTCTTTTGGGTTTGACACGGCCTGCAAGACTTACTCGGAGCTTATCGGCAACCTTTGCAGGGACACTAACAGCGCGAAAAAATACTGGCACTTTGTTAAACTTATGGGGCGCGCCGCAAGCCACATCGCGCTTGAATGCGCTTTTCAAACTCAACCGAATATCTGCCTTATTTCGGAAGAAGTCGAAGCAAAGGGAATGTCACTTAACGCGATAGTGGATCAAATCTGCGCTTCGATAGTAAAGCGGGCGGAAAACGGCGATAATTTCGGCGTTGTTTTAGTTCCCGAAGGATTGATAGAATTTATCCCTGAAATAAAAAAATTAATAGAAGAGCTTAACGACGTAATCGCCGATGAGGAAAAAGCGTTTTCTGAGGTTACCAACTTAATCGATCAACTGTATTTTTTATCGAGCAGATTAACCGAACCTTCATACAGGGTAATGCAGTCGCTCCCCCCCGATATCGCACAGCAATTTTTAATGGACAGAGATCCTCATGGAAACGTGCAGGTCTCCAGAATTGAGACCGAAAAATTGCTTGTCGGAATGGTAGAGAAAAAACTCGCAATCATGAAACAGCAAAAATTGTACAACGGGAAGTTCAGCGCCCTTACCCATTTCTTCGGCTATGAAGGCAGGTGCGCTTTCCCGTCAAATTTTGACGCTGATTACTGCTACAGCCTTGGTTTTAGCGCGTTTGTTTTAATAGCGTCGGGATTAACAGGCTACCTTTCAAGCGTAAAAAATCTTATCGCTCCCGCGGATCAATGGTCGGCGGGCGGCATCCCGTTGACGATGATGATGGATATTGAACACCGCCACGGCGCCCAAAAGCCGGTCATTAAAAAAGCGTTAGTTGAACTTGACGGCAAGCCGTTTAAAACTTTCGCCTCTAAACGCGATCTTTGGGCTGAAAAAACCTGCTTCATCGTTCCCGGCGCGATTCAATATTGGGGGCCGCAGGAAGTATGCGACCAGCCTACAATTACGCTCAAACTTGAACATGAAAAATAAAATAATTTTTTTTACTCTCTTAGCTTTTGCCGCCTGCCTATGGGCGCAGGGCTTGCAGGAAAACAACATACCTCTTAAAAAAGTTGTGATCCTCACTTCGGGGCTTGCGTACTATGAACATTCAGGCTCCATAAACGGACAGGCGAGCGTCAATCTTCCCTTTAAACTTGACTCTGTAAACGACGCGCTAAAAACTTTGGTAATAAGCGATCCTTCTTCGTCAAACCCTTCGGTAACCTACCAGTCTTCAAATACATTGATTCAAACGTTACGCAGTTTAAATATCGATCTTTCCGACATGCCTGGAATTGCCGTTATTCTTTCAAGACTGATGGGCGCGGAAATTGAAATCGCCTCCCCTACCGTTTACGCGGGAAGGATTGCCGGTATCGAGTACCGTCAGGTTATAAGCGCGAATGGCATGATGTCCAATGAACCGTGGCTTATTTTAAGCTCAAAAGACGGACTGCAATCTTTTAACATAAAAGATATTAGTTCGATCAAATTTAAAGACGAAGCGATTCAAAAAGATTTGGACCGCGCCCTTGATTTAATAGCGTCTTCAAGGAATTCGCTGTCCCGCCAGCTTTTGGTAAATCTTCCCGGAAGCGGCAGGAGAAACGTATCTATCAGTTACGTTATTCCCTCTCCCGTCTGGAAAGTTTCCTACAGGCTCGACCTTGGCGCGTCAAAGCCGCTTTTTCAAGGCTGGGCGATTGTTGACAATGACAGCGATACCGACTGGATAAATATTGAGCTGTCCCTTGTAGCGGGCCGCCCCGCGTCTTTTATTCAAGAACTGTACCCTCCCTATTACGTTTACCGCCCTGTTCTTCCGCTTTCAATAGCGGGAGCCGCTCCGGCAGCTTCTTATGATACGTCGGTGTACATGGCGGCGGACGCGCAAGATCGAAGCAAAATGTTGGAATATGGCACCGCAAGATCTCAAACAGAAGCCGAAGCGCCCGCGCCACGCGCCGCCACAAGCAGTTTAACAGGCGGCGTTGTAGAAACGGCGGCGGGTAACAACGCGGGAGGCCAATTTGAATTTACAATCAAAAACCCGGTAAGCCTAAACCGCCGAATGAGCGCGATGTTCCCGTTAGTTGAAGCGACTTTGGAAGCGCGAAAACTTCTTATCTACAGCGGAACAGGCCGCTTCCCAAGGCTTGGCGCGGAATTGACAAACACAAGCAAAATGAAACTGCCTGCCGGTCCTATTACCGTTTATGACGGCGGAGTTTACGCCGGGGACGCGTTAATTGAATTTTGGAATGAAAATGAAAAAAGACTGATCTCCTTTGGGGAAGACCTCTCCGTAACCGCGTCTGTAAGCAATGCAAGCGCGAATGTTATAAGCAAGGTGAATATTTCGCAGGGCGTTATGACCATTACGCGCCTTATCAGTTTTACAAAAACCTACACTTTTATTAATTCAGGCTCCGAGGCAAAACTGCTTATAGCTGAACATACAAAGACTTCAAATACCGAGCTTGTCTCTCCAAGAGCCGACGAGCAGACGGCGTCGGCATACCGTTTTAACGTGACTCTAGCGGCAAAGCGCGATACCGTTTTAACAGTAACGGAACAGCGTCCAATTTCTGAAAGGATAACCCTTCTCCCGCTTAGGTTGGACGCTCTGATAAGTTATTCAAGCAATCAGGAAATCCCCGCTAACGTCCGCCAGGCTTTCTCGAAAGCAGCAGAATTAAAACGCGCCTGCGACGCCGCCGACCTTTCCGTAAGAGAAATTACTGAGCGCAGGGAGCGCCTTGTTTCCGACCAGGACAGAATACGCAGAAATCTTGAAGCCGCCGGGAATCAAACCCAGCAAGGCCAGGAGTATTTAAGGCGCCTAGTCTCCCTTGACGGTGAAATTGACGCTATCGCGACTGAGTTGCAAAAAGCAAATAACAACGCGAAGACTGCTAAAGAGGCTTATGAAAAGTATCTCGCTGAGTTAAATTTATAGGAAAGAGATTCTCACAAAGATCACGAAGAGACAAAGATCACAAAGGGGGATAAGGGGTTTTTGTTCGTTATCTTGTCGTGAAGCCACACGCATAGCCTTCGGACAGAGACCTCATCTTCCCTCTTTGTGATCTTCTCTTCCTCCGTGTTCTTTGTGTGAAATTATTCCAATAAATTCTATTGAAACAATTATTTATTTTTTTTATAATAACGTCATGCTAACTATAACCGTAACCCCCCGTTTTGGGGATATGGACATTTTAGGCCATATAAATAACATTGTTCCCGCGCAGTGGTTTGAGATGGGCAGAACCGCCATCATGAAATTTTTTGATCCTGAATTAACGCTGTCAAGAAAAAACTTTCCGCTTATTATGGCTCACTCGGAATATGATTTTGTAGGGCAACTTTTTTTTAAGGAAGTGGAAATAAGAACTTATATTTCCAAAATAGGGACAAAATCATTTACCGTCTATCATGAGGCGTGGCAGGAAGGCCGCCTGTGCGTCAAGGGAATCGCGGTAGTTGTCCACTACGATTTTAACGCCGAAAAGACAACGCCAATACCCGATGACAAACGAAAACTGCTCGAACAACATTTAAAAGAATAGCCTACTTAGGCGGAAGTATTTTTATTCGCAGTTCATCCAATTGCTTTTGATCCACCTCTGACGGACAATCGTCCATCGGGCTTACGGCGAATGAATTTTTTGGGAACGCTATAACGTCCTTTAACGAGGATACTCCCGCCATGATCATTACAAGGCGGTCAAGACCGGGGGCGATGCCTCCGTGGGGCGGCGCTCCGTATTTGAAAGCTTCCGTTAAAAAGCCGAATTTTTTCTCCGCTTCCGCAGGATCAATTCCCGCTATTTTAAAAACTCTTTTTTGCATTGACGAATCATGAATACGGATGGAACCGGACGCTAACTCATAACCGTTTAACACAAGGTCGTAAAGGTCGCCTTTTACGGAACCGGGATCGCTCTCCATTGTCGCGTGGTATTTTTCCTGCGGCCATGTAAAAAGATGATGAGCCGCTTCCCACTTTTTTTCATCTTCGTTGTATTCAAACATGGGGAAGTCTATTATCCATACAAATTCAAAAAGTGACGGATCAATAAGCCCAAGATCGCGCCCAAGTTTGACTCTCACAGCGCCAAGAGCGGTATTAGCGATTTTTTTGTTACTGTCGGCGATCATCAGAATAAGATCGCCTTCTTTCGCGTCAAGCCCGTTTATTATAACGGAGCCGTTTGGGAAAAATTTTGACGCTCCGCCTTCAAGCGCGTTATTAGCGACTTTCATCCACGCCATGCCCTTCGCTTTGTAAACTTTCGCGGCAGACTCAAGCTCTTCAATTTGTTTGCGCGAATAATCAGCCTTTCCCTTGACGACAAGCGCCTTCACTGCCCCGCCTGAATTTAGCGCGTCCTTAAACGCTTGAAATCCCGACGACAGCACATAGGGGCTAAAGTCTTTAAGCTTCATATCAAAGCGCGTATCAGGTTTGTCGCTGCCATAAAATTCCATCGCCTCATCCCATGTCAGGCGGTTGAACTTTTGGGGCAGATCGACATTCATCACTTTTTTAAAAACATGGCGCATCATTCCCTCTGTTACGGACAGAACGTCTTCCCTGCCAACAAATGACATCTCAAGGTCGATTTGCGTAAACTCAGGCTGTCTGTCCCCGCGTGAATCTTCGTCGCGGTAACAGCGGGCTATTTGAAAATATTTGTCAAAGCCCGCGACCATCAGTATTTGTTTGTAAAGCTGCGGCGACTGAGGAAGCGCGTAGAATTTTCCCGGATACAATCTTGACGGAACAAGATAGTCCCTAGCGCCCTCCGGCGTGGATTTGATAAAGGTGGGAGTTTCTATTTCATAAAAACCGTTTGAAATCATCCACTCGCGCACGGCGAAAGCTACCTCGCTTCGCAGTTTAATCCTCTCCTGCATCGCCTTTGTTCTAAGGTCGAGGTATCTGTATTTTAGGCGCAGTTCTTCGTTTGCCTTGCTTTCCTCGTCAATCTGGAAAGGCAAAACCTCGCTCTTGTTCAAGACGACAATTTTGGAAGCAAGAATCTCAATCTCGCCAGTTTCCATTGTTTTATTGATCATTTTTTCGGGACGGGGGCTTATCAAACCTTCCACGGCTATACAGTATTCATTTCGCAATTCATCGCAGACGGCGGCAAGGTCGGGATTTTTTTCGGTATCAACCGTAACCTGAGTAATGCCGTACCTATCCCTTAAATTGATAAAAAACACCCCGCCGTGGTTACGTTGGCGGTGAACCCACCCGTTCAGGATTACTGTACGCCCGCAGTCATTTTTTCTTAGCGAACCGCAATCGGCGGTTCTTTTCATAGTTTCCATTTAAAAACCTCTGTAAAGATAATAAACTTTTTTTTGTTTTTATACTATAATGCCTTATGAGTTTTGAGCTTGATAATATTCTGATAAATCAAATTCTCTTTCACATGGAAAATCAAGAAGAGGTTTTTGTTTTTGATACGCGTAAAAACCAAATCGTCAATTCCGCTAATATTGATAACGACGATAAAAATTATATCACCCTCCCCCAATGGAGTCCTAAAGACGGCTACCGGCTTATGGAAAAATTTACCGCAAACTTGAATAATCCCGTAGCCCGTCATGAATTATCCGTTGCTCTCAATAAAAACAAAGGCGTTTTTCGCGCCTTTAGGAATGTTCTTGAACAGTACCCCGAAGTTGAAAGAATGTGGCTCAAATACAAAGATAAAAAAATCAGGAATAAAATTATCGGCTGGTATAACGCGTTAAGGGAAGAATGGGGGCTTGAGCCGATTGGCGTTGAACCTGAGGACACGTCGTCCCTTGTTCTTGAAGATTTTACTTTTAAAGAAAAAAATGATTTTAACATAACAGCCGAGAACGCTGCTGGGGAGCTAACGGGACAGATAACCGCAAGAGCGGAAAACAAAACCCTTTACATTGAAACTTTAGAAGTCATTCCCGAATACCGAGGTTTGGGGCTTGGGAAAACCCTCCTCGCAAAACTTCTTGAAAAAGCCGACAAACAAAATTTAGACGTTAGTATTGACGTTCCAAAAGACAGCGACTTTTTCTCGCGCTCTCTCCTCCTTGAAAACTTCAAACCCGTTATGCAAAGGTTTACCCGTAAAAATTAAATATTCCCAAAGAATATCTCTCGCAAAGGCGCGAAGGCGCAAAGTTTTCGTCCGAAAGCTCATTATTAACAAGATATATATTTTTGACTACAAATCTTGTTGGAAAAACGATGATCCTGCAAACAACAACCTTTGCGCCTTTGCGCCTTCGCGCCTTTGCGAGAAATATTTGAGAATAATGTTTTATACGGTATAAGTACTCGCGCTTGTCGAGCCGCCGTGGCCTGTCCAATTTGTGTGGAAGAATTCCCCGCGCGGTTTGTCTATACGCTCGTAAGTGTGAGCGCCAAAATAATCCCGTTGCGCCTGCAAAAGATTCGCGGGCAATCTTTCGCTTCTGTAACCGTCAAAATACGCCAGCGCGCTGGTGAGAGCTGGAGCGGGTATCCCGTTTTGTACGGCGGAGGACACTACCCTTCTCCATGAATCCTGCGCGTCTTCTATAATTTTTGTAAAGAACGGATCGAGTAGCAGATTGTCTAAATTGGGATTCTTGTCAAACGCCTCTTTTATTTTGCCCAAGAAGACCGAGCGTATTATACAGCCGCCCCTCCACATAAGGGCGATGCCGCCGTAGTTCAGGTTCCACTTGTATTCTTTCGCTGCTTCCCTCATTAAAAGATACCCCTGCGCGTAAGAGACAACTTTAGAAGCGTATAATGCTTTTTCCAAATCTTTTACAAACGCCGTCTTGTCGGCGGGTGAAGAAATTTTTGGGGAAGAAAAAACTTTTGCCGCTTTAACGCGCTCGTCCTTAGCCGCCGAAAGACAGCGCCCAAAGACAGCCTCCCCAATCAAAGTAAGGGGGACTCCAAACTCCAAAGCCGCTATCCCCGTCCATTTGCCCGTTCCCTTCTGCCCGGCAGTATCAAGGATTTTTTCGGCGAGGGGTTTGCCGTCAGCGTCTTTGTAACGAAGAATATCCCTTGTTATTTCAATAAGGTAACTGCCGAGGGAACCGTTGTTCCACTCTTCAAAAACATTTCCCATCTCGTCGCTGGACAGTCCTAGGACATTTTTCATTAAATCATAGGTTTCGCAGATTAACTGCATATCCCCGTATTCAATGCCGTTATGCACCATTTTAACAAAGTGTCCCGCGCCATTTTCCCCGACCCAGTCACAGCAGGGAACGCCCCCCTCGACTTTCGCGCATATTCCCTGCAACATCGGTTTTACAAAAGGCCACGCGGCGGGAGAGCCGCCCGGCATTATCGAAGGCCCCTTTAACGCGCCTTCCTCTCCTCCTGAAACGCCAGTCCCTATGTACAACAGTCCGTTTGATTCAACATGCGCGGTCCTTCTCATCGTATCCTGATAATTTGAATTCCCGCCGTCAATGATAATGTCGCCTTTTTCAAAAACTTCCAAAAGCTGTTCGATTGTATCGTCCACAGCCTGCCCCGCTTTTACCATGATCATCGCTTTTCGCGGCGACGCTAAAGACGCGGCTAAATCCGCCATGCTGTAACAGCCCGTTATTTTTTTACCGGCGCCGCGCCCTTTAACAAATTCGTCCACCTTTGACGTTGTCCGGTTGTAAACCGCCACGCTAAATCCCTTGCTCTCAAGATTGAGGACAAGATTTTCTCCCATTACCGCAAGGCCGATAAGGCCGATATCAGCTTTCGCCATACAAATCTCCTTTATACATACATATTCTTTTTTTTATGTTATCATATTCGCGGGGAGAATGTCCATGTTGGAAAAAACTTATGTGTCTGTAGGCGCGGAAAACAAAGATTTTAGCGATCAGGAATTGGAAGAGCTTTTTACAGACGCGCTTTCACAAGCCCTGGCTGATATAAAAGATTCAGGAAAAGTGATTATTCTGCCGCCCGACATAACGCGTTTTCACTCCCGCGCCGGTTTTTTCACGGAGAAAGCTTCGCGCAGTCTTGGAGACAGGCTTGGCGCGGTTCTTCCCGCCCTAGGAACGCACATGGCTATGAGCGACGGGGAACTTTCGCGTATGTTCGGCACGACTCCAAAAGAAAAATTCTTGGTTCACGACTGGCGCAACGACGTTACGGAACTTGGGCGCATAGAGGCAAGCTGGGTTGAAAAAGCGTCATCTGGAGCGGTAAAGTACGACTGGCCTGTACAGGTTAATAAAATTTTGCGTAAAGGCGCGAAGGACGGCGGAAACTTCTCTCTCGCGCTGAGTATCGGTCAGGTTGTTCCGCATGAAGTAGCGGGAATGGCAAACCACGGAAAAAATATCTTTGTAGGGACCGGCGGGAAAGAAGCGATTGATAAAAGCCATTTTGTGGGAGCCGCCTACGGAATGGAAAAAATCATGGGCAAGGCAGACACCCCCGTCCGCGCCCTTTTCGATGAAGGATTGCGCCGTTTCAGCGGTTCGTTACCCCCAATTTTATGGGTGTTAACGGTTATTTCAGCGCGGACAGAGAGCGAAGTTGCCTCCGGCAAAGAGCGCGGCTCTCTTGCGGTGCGGGGGCTTTACATCGGTTTTGGCAGGGAATGTTTTGAAAAAGCCGCCGCCCTGTCGCGTCAAGTTAATGTAAACCTGATGAATGAGCCGGTTAACAAAGCCGTAGTCTACTTGGAGCCTGAAGAATACCGTACCACATGGCTTGGAAACAAGGCGATTTACCGCACGCGCATGGTAATCGCTGACGGCGGAGAGCTTTTAATCCTAGCCCCCGCCCTTGAACGTTTTGGCGAAGACTCCGGCATAGACGCGTTGATCCGTAAACACGGCTACCGTCCGGGAAAAGAGATAATAGCCAAAGCGGCGTCCGACCCCGAACTTGGCGGCAATTTAAGCGCCGCCGCCCACCTGATACACGGCTCCAGCGAAAACCGTTTTACAATCCGCTACTGCCCCGGCACTAAAGTTACAAGGCAGGAAATTGAGTCAGTAGGCTTTCAATGGGGCGATTTAAATGAAGCGCGGCAAAAGTATGACATAAGCAACCTTGCTTCCGGCTGGAACACCGTCAATGGGGAGCGTATCTTCTTTGTCCCCAATCCCGCGCTTGGCTTGTGGGCGGAGAAAACTAAATTTTAATCCCGAAGACTCTCACAAAGAACACAAAGGGGATCAGGGGTTTTTGTCCTAAAGCTATGCGTGAGCTTCACGATAAGAAAACAAACAACGACCCCTGATCCTCTTCTTTGTGATCTTCTCTTCCTTTGTGTTCTTTGTGTGAAATTCTTCGATAATATTCCGATAATTAAATAATGAAATATCCGCATGTTTTATTAGTATTATCGTTCTTTATGCTGATCCAGTGCAAAAGTACGCCTAAAGAAAAAATAATTGAAGTTGTGACTGATCCTATTGATCAGGAGATTGAGGTATTTATTCAACGCCCGGAACATCCCCTGCCTGTGACGGCGTTTAAGGAAATATGGGGCTATGTTTTGGTGGGAAGGGAGGCGGATCTTACAAAAGATCTCCCCTTAACGGACGTTTGCTATTTTGACGCGGAAGTCGATATGTACGGCACTTTGTCAAAAATTCCTGACCGCAAGAATCTTCCTGAATTTAACGGCAGGGTGCATTTGGTTGCCACTTGCGGCACTAATACCCTTTCATACTTTACCCTCTTGCCGGGAAGCTCACAGCGAAAAAATTTAATCGCGGATTTAATCGCTGCTGCAAAAAATTATGACGGATTAAATATTGACTTTGAAGCTATCCCCGCCAGATCAGGAGACGCGTATCTTTCATTTATTAAAGAATTACGGGCGGGGCTTCCAAAAGACAAAATATTTTCCGTCGCCCTTCACGCCCGCACGAAAACAATTACAAACGACGTTTACGATTACGAAAAAATTAAACCCTATGTTGATAAAATTTTTATAATGGCCTATGACGAACATTGGACTAGAAGCGAGCCCGGCCCTATCGCTTCCCTAAAATGGTGCCGCAACGTGGCAGATTATTCTTTGCGTGTAATTGGAGACGATAAATTAATCATGGGAATTCCGTTTTACGGACGCGCGTGGGAAGAAAGAAATCATCACAGGGCGCTTGTTTATTCAACTACGGAAGGTTTGATAGAAACTTATAAAGTTAGGGAAATCAGGCGCGAGAACGGGATACCCACATTTAATTATACCGCGAATCTTGCCGTAAAAGTTTATTATGAAGACGAATATTCCATTTCCACGCGAATGGAAATGTACAAGGCTATGAAAATAAAGTCTATAGGCTTCTGGCGTATCGGTCAGGAAACTCCCAAAGTTTGGGAAATTATCCAACTGGAACAATAACGACTCTGTGGTTAAATTCTTCCATCCCTGTCATTTATCTCCTCCTCGTCTAAGGCTCTCACCTAGTACTCCCAAGAAATTATTTATCATACGCTATATATTGTGTTATAAAATATAATACACGCTATATATAGCGTGTTTTTTGGAATAAATAAAAGAAATATTAGACTTTTGATAAAGATATGTTAAAATTCTGTTAAAAAAATTTGACGACTTATAGAATATAAATGTATAATTAATATAAGAAGGCAAAATTCGGGCCGAAAAAGAGATTTTTACGGCATTTAATTTCATGGTAAGGGGCATCCGCCTCTTAATTTAACAATAATTCTATTTCATGGAGGACTTTTATGAAATCTATTATTAAAGTATTTTTATTACTTTTATTGCCGGTTTTAATTTTTACAACTTGCGATAACTCAATTGGCTTGGGCACAAAGGTAAACACTGAAAAACCTGTCATCAAAACCGCGGGAGACGAAAACAAACCCGGCGATTTTATCGCGGGAGACGGCAACAGAATCTGGCTGGACGTAGAACAGGAATTCGGCATCGCAAAAGTTTACATGGAAGTCGAATATGTTGACAGCGCGACACAAGAAAAAACCCGTAAAATTATTGACGCGTTTTTTGATGACGCGAACCAAAAATGGTATGTTGATCTTGACACCACCGGCATGGAAGACGGCACCATCACGGCGTGGGTCACCGCCATCGACGTTGACGGCAATAAAGCCACCACTACCGATATGATCTACTTCATAAAAAATCTTCCCCCTCAGATTAAATTAAATATGCCAGCTGTAGCGGACAATGACTTTGACAATGACGCTTTCCTTGACAACCTGATAAACACGGACCCGCTTTACATGGGCTTTGAGCTAATGGGTTTGGCTACCGATAATTACGGAATCGCGGAAGGCTATCCTAAAATATTGATTTGGCCGGCTGACCCCGCCGAAGTTAATGATATTGACGATGACGGTCTTCCTTTGCCGACAAATGAATATTACGGAACATGGCGCTCCCTTGTCGTTCCCAATCCCAAACCCGGTCTAACCGCGACAAAGTTTTCATGGCCGATGTTAAGGCTTCACAGGGATGCCGACGCTCCCGGCGGATGGCGTTTGCCTGACGCGAGCAAAAATGAAACGATAGAAAATCTTAAAGTTGGAAAATACCGCATAAGGATAGTGACCAAAGACCTTTTTGGAAATGAAAATTACTATCCCAACAGAGTCGATCACGGGGCGACCGCGGCTTCAAAAAAATACATAGAGATAAATTACCTAGCCTCTGACATACCGATTATTCAGGTAACGGACAGCCCCCAATACTACAATGGCGCTAAGGACTTGGTTGTTGACTTTTTAGTAAGCAGCCAGAACAAGCTTAATTCTACGAATCCGATTGAAGCGTATATCGTGTCAAAAGCAAATGAAGCGGAAGATAATGAAATAGGGGGACCTTATACGCCCGTTTTCCAGCCTCCCGACAGGGGCAGCCCTTACAGATACGTGCTGACCATTACTCCTGAAGACGTAAAGAAATGGAACAATCCGCAAGAAGGAACAATGTCCATAAGGTTAAGAGCGCAGGACGATCAGGGAAAGAAAGGGCCTTATCTATACCAGAATTTTCAATATGATATTACGCCGCCTGAAGTAGTAATTGACCGTCCTGTAGTTTTATCAAATCCCAGAACGGGAACATTAAACGGAGGCGCTTATTCTATTTTTTATCCTGCTGACAATCCAAAGTGGATAACCGGAACCATATCGATTGGAGGAACTCCCAGTGACAGATCCAACATAAAGGGGATTTATTATCATATAGGAAAACTTGGCGAGGGCGGCGATGATTCTAATCCTAAGGATTATTGGGACGCTAATTACGATAACAGCGAAATTTGGGAAGACACCAGGTTGAATACGACAACGCCCGTAACTCCCTGGAGCGGCACATCCTACGCATGGACATATACGGTGAACTACCCTATCGGTTATAAATTCAACAATTCTGACAAAACGCAGGAATTAAAAGAACTATACAACTATGCCGTAAATTCAAATACGGAAACCGAAGGCCAACAGGGCGATGGTACGCCCAGAGACCGCTTTTACATGCCATTCTATGTAAAAGTGGTGGACAACGCGGAAAATTTTCATATTATACATTACAAACTCAGCATAGACCCGAAACTGGACGAACCGCAGGTGACCATAATTTATCCGAAAGAAAACGACACCGTAGGCGGCACAGTACGCGTAACGGGTTCGGCGGATGACAATTACTGGATGCATACCGTGCTTATGAGGATTCATAAAGACGGAACAACCGGCGCAAATTATTGGTACATACCGGATACAGTTCCCCCTACTGAAAAGTTCTATCCTAATGACGCCTATCCCGCGCCGTTGAACGGAGGCACGAGGGACGAGGACGGCTGGTTCAAGTTAAGTTTAGTAGGCGACGGTCTTTCGGTGAACTGGGCAGCCAGCGTAAACGGGGACGGAGGGCTTAACCCTGACGGGAGCGCTGAGGCGGTAAATGTGACGTTTGAAGTTGTCGCTATTGATACTGATGAAATAACCCATCAAAGACCGCATATAGCGGGACCGGTTGTATCACAGAACATTAAGTTCAGTTCAAAAGTTCCCAGAATTGAAGATGTTAAAATCATAAAAAACAGGGGAACAACCGCTGAAAACAGCCGTGATTATGTTGAAGGCATTAGCACGTCGGGTTTATTTGTCGTTACAATGAAAATCAGCGCCCTTGACGGCATCAATAAAGTTTTGGCAAAAATTAATAATGACAATCAGGTGACATTAATGACCAATAACACGCCCCTGCAAAACAACGGCCTGGTATGGAACATTACCCAGCCCACAACAATGAACGCTGAGGCCCGTTATGAAGCCTTCCTTACAATGACTGTCGATTCAACGGCTGCCAATTCAATAGTTCAAGGAATCGGTTACGGAAAAACCGGCGTTATGAATTTGGAAATAACGGTTGAAGACGCTACGGCGCAGAATTTTTCAGCGACGAACAGTTTCAGGGTAGGAATCGACAATTTCTATCCTAGTTTAACTATGGAAACTTCCATAATGGCGTATGATAATATTGAATCATTAACCTCAAAAAACAATAAATATTTCCTTGTTCAAGGTGAGGCAAAAGATTGGGGAACCGGGTCCGGCTCTCTCCAAGGGCTTGAACGCGTGCTGGTGTACTTTGAACAAGCGAAAATAACATACTCTAATACATCGACATGGGAAAACAGAAAAGTGGAAGGAAACGGCAATTATCTTACTCCGAGCGGAAGCACCGCTACTGTCGCGGGAACCACATACTTTATGGATTATCCGAATGTAATGGATACCACATATAATTATACGCCGGGTCAAAACAACCCCACCAGAACAACCTATAAAATACCGACGCTC
>NZ_BDHE01000016.1:0-29626 GCF_054786175.1 Treponema sp. R8-4-B8 | reverse complement strand
AAAAAGATAAAGAGCACAATTCATTGGGTATCTGCCGCTCATGCCGCGCCAATACAGGCGCGTATTTACGATTACCTGTTCAGCGCGGAAAAACCGATGGAAGTATCCCAGCGCCCGGACGGCTCTCCCGGCGAATTTACCGATAACTTAAATCCCAACTCATTGGAAGTAATTGAAAACGCATGGGGCGAACCTTCGCTTGCAAATGTTTCGCCGGGCAAAGTTTTCCAATTTGAACGCCTCGGCTACTTTGTCCGCGACCCTGACACAGGCGCGGATGGACGGTCTGTTTTTAACAAGACCATCGGTCTGCGTGATACTTGGGCAAAGATTGTTAATAAAGGGTAATATTTTTTCATAAATATACCAAAAGAAACAATATTCATATTTTTACACAATGATTTTTCATTTGATATTATATAAATTCAAATAAGGGGTAATACATGAAAAATAATTTTTTTTTGTTTTTAATTATCGGTTTGTTGGCTATCAATTCTCTTAATGCCCAGACGCGAAAAGAAGTAAAGGTAAACACGGTTAAAAATTCTACGCTTATAAACGGATTCAAGGTTATCGCTCCCACTTATGATCTTGTAAATATTGACGGGCGGACAAATGTTGTAAAGATAAACGGAGCCGCTTCTCAATGGAACGCGATGGAATATTCACTTGCAAATTATAAGAACAAACCGATTACCATTTATTTTTCGGCTGATGTAATGAGGACTGGTCCCAAAAAGGGAATGTCATGGACAGTGAACAATGATCCTGAGTATCCTTCTGTAACCGCCGTGAACAACGCGCAGCCGGGAGTTTGGCATAACATGAGCGGGAATTTGACAATCATTCCTTCAAGTGATAATCCATTCATTCATTTAAATAAATGGGAACAAAACAGTTCTAGCACATTTTTTTATGTTGATAACATCAGTATAAGAATTGAGACGTGGGATTACGCTCCCGCCTCCGTAACAGCGACTGCAGGACAGGCAAACAATAACGGCACACGGAATATTTATGTCAGCGCAAGCAAAGGACAAGATAACGGGAATGGTACGCAGGATCGCCCGTTTAAAAAAATAGCCGATGCGATGTATTATGCGAAACCGGGTGATACCGTACTGGTCGATTCAGGAACTTACAACGAAAGATTTAAAGTGCCGACCGGAACGGCAGGGAAACCTGTTACGCTTAACGCAATGCCGGGAGCTGATGTTGTAATTTCGCCTACTATCCCAATTAAGCCGCAATGGAAGCAGTATCAGGGAAATATTTTTGTCGCCGATATTAGCGAATATGTTAAATATATCGACGTGAATTTTCCCCAACTCTTCGCCGACAGGGATTCAATGGTAGAGGCAAGATACCCTAACATGACTACTACAATGTCAACAATGTGGGATTACAAACGAGATGTCGCGCAAAAGGGAACGAATAAAAATACCGTTGTCGCAAGTGGAAATATTCCCGAAAATATCACTGGCGCAAAATTAATAATTTGGCCGGGAGACAGTGAAGTTCCCGGTTGGAGGCCGATTATCTCGCCGGTTGGAACGGTAAAAGGAAAAACAATAACTCTTGCGAATGAAATAACCGGTAATTCCAGTCCGCATACAAATAACGATCCCGATACGCCATATCTGGGTAATCCGTTCTATATTACCGGGGCATTGGCTCTGCTGGACGCGCCCGGCGAGTATTTTTTTGACAAGCAAACCAATTTTCTTTACTTTTATCCCTCATGGGACGGCGCGCCGGATAAGCGTACTCTTTCTATGCGCGGCAATGACATCGCCATTTTTGCGGCAAATACTTCTTATGTAACAATCAAAAATATTACCGTTTTTGGCGGCGGAATAAATATGCGCGGCTCTACAAACAATACGCTGGAAAATTGCCGTGTTTTTTACGCCCAGCATTTTTACGCGAGTGATTTTGCGCAAATAGAGGAATACAAGTGGTGCGGCAGCATGGTTGTAACGGGAGCGAATAACCGGATAACGCGATGCGAGTTTGGCAATACAAGCGGCAACGGGATTGTTCTGGGTGGCGATGATAACATATTTACCAATAACTTTGTTCATGACACAAATTACGCAGGTAATTTTTTTGACGGGGTGTATGTTTTATCCTCAAAACGTCTGGAAATTTCACATAACACATTGATAAATCAGGGACGCGCCCATATTTATTTCGCTCATGGACACTCTTTTGAACGGTGTGTTGTTAGTAATAATTATTGTGAAAACAACAACATACTGGTTCCCGACGGCGGCGGCGGTTTTTATACCATTAATACCAACGGCGGCGGCAGTGAAGTGTTTAACAACTTTGTCGTTGTCGGCGGCGGTAAAGGCGACAATGGGACGATGAAAAGGCTTCTTTCCGGTTTATATGTTGACGATTTAAGTTTCAATTACAAGGTTCATCATAACATCGTTATAGGCGGCACTGACTCAGGAATACGTCACGGACTCACGCACGCGGTCATTCCGCCGCAGCAGGGAACGTATTTTTTTAACAATACCATTATTGGTTCGCAAAACGGATTTGGTTTTCATTACATCTACGGACAAAACACCGACGCGAGAAGCGTTACAATTACCGACAACTTACTGGTAAATATAAAGTTACGCGATATAACAGGCAATGGCTTTGAAAACGGAAAATGGGTAAACTACGACGGTAATTTTGACAACGGCGCTATACCTGTAACAAAAGACGCAAAAAGACGCATGACTTCATCAGGTAACGCGCGTGGGACAATAGACGCAAAATACCGTCCCACTGGCGGAACACCCGACATTGGCGCAATTCCAAGAGACGGCGCATTATTCACATTCGGAGCAGATTGGGGTCAAGGCGGAATAATTGCGGCGGCGGCTCGTGAAAAACCGCTGCCATAAAAACACACCTAACGGCGACTATCACAGATTTTCTACATTAGAGTTGTGTCGGACTTTAGTCTGCAGTAGCCAACGAGTTCCCGAACAAGTCTATTTATTCAAGCGTAATTTTTCGCCTAACGACATCTTTATCATCCCAAGTAAGCAATTTTGTCCGCGTATAATAAATATAAAATTCTTTTCCGGTGGTTAAAGAATCATTTCCTTCCATACCAACAATAGACACATAAAGCAGTTCCCTTGGTTCATTTTTATCGGATATGCGCCGCCTATTACCCCAGTTTACCCCGTCATCAGATGTCATAATTTGCAGATCACATTTTTCATAAGCGTATTTTGGTGGCGGATAATGATTTTCAGATAACACCATGATAAATTTATTTATATGCGTATTGTATGTTATACCGAGCCAGCCCACCAGAAGATCCTGCCTGCTTTTAAGAGGCGACGATTTGCCGCCGATACCGTTTTCTGTCCAGTCATTTTGATAGTATTTTTTAAAAACCGGGACTGTACTGTTCTTTACCGCAGTTTTTAATTCTTCAAGACTTGTTCTTGCCACGGCTAACTCGTTATAATTTGACCAAATATCACCGTCTTTATCCATAACGTCTTTATAGTACATATATACATAACCATCGTGAATAACTATTTGCCCGCCTAAAAGCTCCACGCAAAAAAATTCATTCTTTGTTAATGATTTTGTTTTTAATAATTCTGTAAATCTCTCTTTAGTCATGTTAGCGCGTAAAACCAGACCCAAATCCTTAAAATCAATAAAATTCCCGTTTTTATTTTTTGAAGTTGATACCGCCATTCTTATCTCAGTGTAAAAAGTCCGCCAATAATTATTTAGATGATATTCGACATGATAAAACATAACCAAAGTATCATCATCAATTTTATAAACAGGTCCGCCACCGGAGTAATTATATCCTTGTGGCACTCCGATAATATTCATTTTCTGCATACTGTTTCGTCCCGGATTTTCCAAAGTGCCAATCATCATACTTGAACTAACTTCCCCGTTAGCTGCATAAAACGCATAAGTGCCGTCTTTACCCTTAACAACGCCGATACTTCCATCCGGCCAATAAATTAAGCCCGCGTCATTTAGTTGTTTTCGCTTGAAGACGGTTTCCACCTTCCCAATTGTAAATTTAATGTCATCGGTATTTTGGGGAGCAGCGTAAACCGGCAGTGAAAGACTGATTATCGCTGTAAAAATGATAATTCTTAAATATTTATTTTTTATTTTCATAATAATCCTCCTGATTGTTCCATTATATATTATTTATGAAAAAATGGAAGCCGTAGCACATTCGAATATAAGTATTTGTAAATTCTACCGCCACTTTTCTAAAGATTCTTGCATAAAACCACGAATATCGATGCCGTAAACTTCGCTTAATATCCCGCCGTTTAGAACGTCATCTATTTTCCCGCTAGCAACTAACGTTCCATTATTTAATACAACCGCCGTATCGCCAAAGAGACGGGCAAGATTAAGATCGTGAAACACGCTTATTAAAGTTTTATCATTCTCCTTTACCCACGCTTTTAAAAACTTTAGCAGTTCAATCTGATGTTTCAAATCCAGATGATTGCTCGGCTCATCAAGTAAAATTAAATCGGGGTTTTGCGCCAAAGTTCTAGCGAGAAAAACTCTTTGCAATTCTCCGCCGCTTAATTCATCGATCATGCAGTCCTTGTTGTCCCAAATGTCCAGTTTTATTAAAATGTCTTCAATAATTGCCTTATCTGCGGCGGAAAGGTTTTTTAAAAAGCCCTGCGAATACGCATAACGCCCCATTGATACGGTTTCATAAACCGTGTAGGGAAAAAATACTTGCGTACTCTGAGAAAGCAAGGCTATTTTTTTCGCGAATTCTTTGCGTGAAACCGCTCTTACATCCTCACCGTTCATTAACACACTCCCACGGTAATCAATAATACGCGCTATAGATTTAAGCAAAGTGCTTTTTCCGCTCCCGTTAGGACCGAGTATGCAAAGACTTTCTCCTCTTTCCGCATTAAAGTTGATGTTGCGAATAACGTCATTGCTATCTTTATTTGCACCGCCATATCCGGCGTATAAATTTTTAACTTCAAACATATTACACCTGCGTCTTGCGCCTCCGCCTGAAATAAACCCACGCAAAAAACGGTGCGCCGATTAGCGCGGTAATCGCTCCCACGGGAAGTTCCGACGGCGATACTAATGTTCTTGCCAGCAGATCAGTCAAAACAAGCAAAGAGCCGCCGAGTATAAACGACATGGGAATTAAATGTTTGTGGTTAGAACCGCAGATTCGGCGCGCCGCGTGAGGTGCAATTAAATCGACAAAGCCAATAACGCCGCTGAGAGCGACTGCGGCCCCTGTAAGAACGGCGCAGAGAGCGAGCAGTTTTTTTCGCACCGCCCCTGTCTCCACTCCCGAAGATTTTGCCTGTTCGTCACCAAAACTTAAAATGTCCATTTCTTTTGTAAAAAGGAAAATCCCCGTTATTCCAATGACCAAGAACGGAAGCAACAGCCATACCGACGACCAGCCCCTCATGGCGAAACTTCCCATTTGCCACAGGGCTATTCGCCGCAGGTCATCGGAGAATATAGCGCTTAACATAGTAAGTGCCGCGCTTAAAAAAAGTGAAAAAACCATCCCGCACAGAATTATTGTGTTATTTGACATAGATTTGTCTATTCGCGAAGAAAAAGCGGCGACACAAAAAACGGCAACAAGCCCAAAGACAAAGCCCGTCAGTGGCAGAGTGAAGCCACCCAGAAGCGGGATCACTATTCCGCTGATAATTATTATTCCAGCGCCCAAAGACGCTCCTGACGAAACGCCCAAAATGTAGGGAGACGCAAGGGGATTGCGTAAAATTGACTGACAAACCGCGCCGCTTGCCGCAAATCCGCCGCCGACAAGAAACGCCAACAGTACGCGTGGAAGCCGTAACAGCCACACAATTGAAACATTTTTAGGGTCTATATCAAGAGCGAGCGGCAGACGGAAAATTTTATGCAAAATTATCAAAACAGTGTCGCGCAGACTGATGGCAGAACTGCCTAAAGAGGCGGCGGCAATAATTATGAAAAGTGAGATAATTGCGCCCGTGATGATGCGATTTCTGTTACTCATATATTACTCATATTTGACCACTAAAATATATAACAACATTTCTCATTATAACTAATTTCCTTGATATATTTTAGTGGTCAGAATAGACCGCTTGCGACATCTGCCGCAAAGCCAAAATAATGCGGCTTGAAGGGCGCACCGATGAATCAGTATCAATCTGATAGATACGGTTATTTTTAACAGCATTGATGTGGTTAAAACCGAGGCGACTTTTTATTTCCGCGATTGGATCGTCAATATAATTCACATTTGTAAGAATCACATCGGGGTTGCGGTCAATGATCGACTCCGCGCTAGGATTTACAATCCAATTGTCATTTTCAAAAATGTTACGCGCACCGATAACAAAGATCATATCATTCAAATAACTGTCCTTCCCAAAAGTGAACATATCCGGCGCGGCTGATATTTCAAAATACACTGACTTTTTTGTATCTGCCTGCGCTCCCCTTTGGCTGATTTCGGCAATCTGCGCTTTCATTGAATTGATAACTTCTTCTCCATTTTTCCGCGCTTGCAAAAGATCGGCAATGAAGGCAATGTCACGGTAAATATCGTCAATGCTCTTACTCATGGAAATATACACCACGGGGATTCCCATTTCGCGTAACGCCCTTAATGGGTCTTCGCCAGTGCCTGTCGCATTATGCCCGTTAGCGATAATTATATTGGGACTAAGCTTTATTATCACCTCTGCGTCTGGGTAGAAAAAATCCAGTTGAGGCAATCCTTCGGGAATCCCCACGACATTTACCGAATGTTTGTCTATGGCGACAAGTTTATGCGCCTGTCCAAGATCGGCAATTATCTCCGTATTTGACGGCGCGGTGGACACAATTCGGTTGATTTGATTTTTAATTATTACTGTTCTGCCTGAACGGTCGATTATTTCTCTGCCATCGTTTCTTGCACAACTAACAACAGAAAGAATAACAAAAGCAATTATTAAAACTTTTTTTAATAATACTGTTATGTGCATATTAATACACCCTGCTAAAAAATAAGCGTTCTTTTACCCCGTGATTTTTATTGAACCACAGAGCAAGAAAATAAAAATAACCCGAATACAAATTGACAAAATCAAAGAGAATTTCATCTACCGTATTTCCCTGCTGTTGATGGCGGCTTAAAAGCCGTACCAGAGCTTTACATTTATTGCGTATAACATGACTGCAGGAGGTTTGAGTGCAACCTTGGGGCACAAAAAAGGCAAAATCTTTACCTTCAGGCAGAAGTTCCGCTACAGATTTTTGCAGAGACTGGGTTTTCAGGTGAAGCCATTCCAATTCTTCCGCAGTTACCGTTGTTTTTGTCCGCAGAGACGGATTAATATGGTACATCAATTCGTTAATTTTGCACATATCTTCTTCCATTTCAGGATCGGCTGTTTTGTCCGTTTCATCAAGCAGGGAACGCACGAGGCCTATCATACTGGAAATTTCATCGGTCAATATTTCAAAATCGCACTTTAAATCAGCGGCATCATCATATAAAAAAGTATAGGCTAGATATTTGCTCATTTTGCCCCTCCCTCCGTATCATACTGCAACCGTAACCCCATCGTCAGCGTAATCCCCGGCATGGGGTAATCGTTAAATGATTGATATGATTCGTTCAAAATATTTCGCAATACGCCGAACGCCGTAAGATTTTTCCCTATTTTTTGATTAACATTGGCGTTAAGCAAAAAATGCGGTTTCAACTGTGTAATGTTTGCTCTGTCGTCATAGCGCAAACTTTCAAAATGTCCGCTGATTATTACAGAACCGCTTTCCCACGGAACTTCAAGAGAACCGCCGATTGTATGCACTGGACTGTATGGGATTCTTTTATTGTCCGCGAAGTCATAGCCAAAACTTAACAGGTAACTTAAAAGGTACTGATACGAAATTGAGGGGATAATTTTTTTTATCGATCCTAAATTAACAGGAATTTCAAAACGCAGTTTGCTGTCTGCCCCGAAGAACATTGCCTCTCCTACATTTTCAGGCCGCCAGATACCGCCGGCTCCGGGATACCAGTGAATTGAATCTTTTAACCAATGCGTAAAGAATGTGCATTCAAAAATAAATAAATCTTTAAAACGCCATGACAAACCAATGTCTCCGCCCCAACCGTCTTCGGGTTTTAAATCGGGGTTTCCCACGCTGCCTCCGGCTGCGCTAGTGCCACCGCCTTCACTCCAGTACAATTCTTCAAAGTCGGGAAATTTAAAACTGCGGAAATAGTTGTTTTTTAAGGCAAGCGAATCTGTCACATTCCAAAGCAAGCCTAATTTTGGGACTGCTGTAAATTGCGTGTCTCCTTTGTTTGCGAACACAGCTTTTACAGAAGGAATGATCATGAATCGTTGTACAGGTTTGATTTCCGCAGTCAGGTAAATTCCACCGTCGTGCCGATCCCGATTTCCAATATCCGTTGAGTCAAGATAGATAAAACGGTAATCAAAACCGCTTTTCAGAGACAACTGCCCGCTTGCATACCAATTCCAGCGGTTAATTACCATTATACTCTGCTGTTCGTGACGGGAAAAAACGTCCGCAGGCGAGGTATAATCTCTTCTTGTAAAATACGATCCAATGGTCGCTTCCATTGCAAGATCGTCACGAAAAGCGTGGGGCATATCAAGCATTAAATTGTTACGCGAAACTATATCCTGCTGTTTGCCGACATTGCTTGAAAAGCCGGAGTTGGGTATATTTTTATCGCCGTAATAAAAATTTGATGAGGCGATTAATTTCGAAAGATTGGGCAGTTCCCCAATTACAGATAACGCGCCCCCGGCATCCCACACTTCGTTGTTATCTTTGCGGCGGGTATAATTGTAGCGGTCGGTAAATAAAAAGTGATTCTGCGCCCGGTTTGCGAAGGCGTTAGCTGTAATTGAAAAGGAGCTTCCCCCATAAGCGGCTGAAATGTCAATGTTCTGAGTATCTGCCAAATCTTCCCAATTTGGTCCCTGCGTTAGTCCGCCCCGCCCACGGTATTCGCCGGGCTGAACTCCGGTATTGGAAACAGAAGCGCCTAACCTCAGTCCTGATTTTTGTTTCTTAACAGTGATAATGTTAATCACTCCGCCCATCGCGCCTGAAACATTGTACTTGGTATCGGAGCCGCCATAAATTACCTCGATACGCTCGACTGAATTAAGATCAATTTGCTCAATGTCAAATCTTCCGTCCATAGAAGAATTTACAGGCACTCCGTCTATGAGGATAGCAAGCCGTTTTGAATCAAGCCCGCGCAGGTTAAGCAAAGTCATATTGCCGTAAGTTCCGTATCGTGTAAAGTTGAGACCAAGCGTCTCCTGCAACAGAGACGCTACGTCCGGCGCGTTACGGCGTTCAATTTCGTCTTTTTCAATAACTGACATTTGCTGGCTTGTCGGTTTTGTTCCCGTAACGGTTATGCCCTCTTCTTCGGAGAAAAGTAACTCATCATCTTCGACAGACTGACCATTTGCGCTGTTGGGAAAAGAGAGAGAAAAAATTAATAGTACCAAGACCGGAAAAAATTTTCCGGCCTTGTGTAAAAAAGTGAACATTTATTCTTTTGTATAAGTTCCCCAATAGGAAACATGATCGCCTACATTGTCCACGCTAAAAAGTGAAATAGCCGCAGACAGTGAATCTGTTTCTAATGGATACCAAGCATCATTACTATCTTGTAACCAGACGTTTGCTAACTTTATGCTAGTTGAAGTATATTCTGAATAATAAACGCCGGTATATTTGTTAACAGTAAAATCACCGGAAGATGCGGTTATCTTGATAATAAGTACGCCAGCGTTAGCTGAAAAATCTATAGCTTTTTCAATATCACCTTTCAGGTCTCCATATTCGACACGGGTATCTGTTATTGTGTAACCGTCCCATTCTGCTGTCCATTCGCCTACTGGAATAAAACCGGTATCTACAGAATTATCATCCGTATTACAACCAGTAAACAAAAGTGCCGTTGTCAAACAGAATATAACGGCAAGCGCGAAAACGCCTCGCGCAAAATTGCGGCGAAGTGAACTGGAAGCCGGGCTTCCTGAAGCCTTGCGGCTTTTGGAAACCAGGCTTTTTAAAGCCATGCTTCCCTGGTGAAGTGAGTTGAATAAAAACATAGAGACTCCTTTTCGGAGAAAAGACAAAAAAGACCGCTTACACTACTGACGAGAAAATCGTATTAGACCGGTAAAATCGGTTTTTCTCAAGCTCTTCCTCGAAGCTAAGAAAAAATGTTTAACCCCATACGAGGCTAACGCATACCAAAGTTTCCTGGCTTGAGGGCTTGCCCGACCACATAAACTTTGTTTATTTGGTCGGACGGTTTTTCAGTCAACCTTCCCATCTGACACTTGCAAGTGGTCAAACAGTGGTTGTATGCGACTGAATCTTCCCTGTCACAGTTACGGGTTAGCGGGGGACTTGCCTGACCACTAAAATCTTAACTTTTTTACAGTTTTAACTTAACTGTTTAAAGATTTTAGTGGTCAGGCGCACCCCACTTCCTTTGAAATATACTTTTACAGTTTATACTATTTGTGAGAAATTGTCAATCGGTATATAAACAAATGGAGAATGAATTTGGAGTTTAATTTGTATTTGATTTTTTTTGTTAATTACCTAATAAAGATATTAGAAAGCAAGTGTCAAGGCGATCGTGCCTATAAAAATCACTTCACCAATTTTGATACTTTTTCAAGCAGCTCGCCTTTACTGATTGGTTTGTGTATGTATTCGACCGCGCCAAGTTCATGCGCTTTGTCTTTGTCTTTTGGGTCGTCCGATACCGTATATATCGCTATCGGGATTTTGTGCAATTGGCTGATGTCTCGTATTTTGATAAAGGTATCCCAACCGCCCATTCCAGGCATATATAAATCCAACAAAATCAAATCAGGAAGATATCCCTCTAAGAACAAGTCCAAAGCCGCTTTGGCGGAATTGACTACTTTAACGTTATAATCATTTTCCAGCGCGCTTTTTGTCATGATAAGGGAGGTTTCCTCATCATCAACTGCAATGACCTTTTTCTTCGTCAGCATAATCAAATCAATCATTGCAGAGTGTAGTTTTTCCGTCATAGAAATTATTTCGGCGTAGTCGGTTCTTACGGTATCACTTTGATTTTGAAGACTATCAAGCGCGGCGGTAATTTCAGCGCTATGCGCCGATAATTCGCTGAAAGTATTAATTAAGCCATTCATTGTCTCGGCAAAACCATTAATCTCTTTTGCCATAGAGGTTATTCTAGTTCCTGTGTCATCGGATTGTTTTTCGGTAACAGTTATCCCGTCAATGATACTTTTAAGCGTCTGAGAAATATTCCGTGAATTTTCCCGTGTGGTTTCCGAAAGACGGCGTATTTCACCGGCAACAACCGCAAAGCCCCTGCCCGCTTCTCCGGCATGGGCGGCTTCAATTGCCGCATTCATGGATAATAAATTGGTGTTAGCCGCTATTGTACTGATTATTTTAATCGCCTGCGCTATGCCGTCTACCGATTTGGAAATGTCCTCTACCGATTGAATCGTTTCCCGCATTGATGTCTGGCTTTTTTCCGTGTTTTCTATCAGCCCTTTTATGTTTTCCTGTTTACTTCGGGAAAGCTCCGTAGTTTCTTTGATCGAGCCGATCATTTTTTCTGTCGCAACCGAAGATTGCGCGATTGTATCTCTTTGCGAAAGGATAACAGCATTCAGTTTATTTATTAATTTGTTTATATCCTCAATAAGGGCTGACGCTTTGGTAATGTCTTTCTTAAGCTGACGGTTTAGTTCTTCGGTATTGGTTTTTTCCGCAAGTAACGCAAGAGTATACTGAGCGCAATTTTCCGGTTTGTTAATGCCGTTAAAAATTGCCATTGCCATTCTTCTGCATCTTTTATAACCGCATGCTCCGCAATCGTATATATCTTCTTTTGAAAACTTTTTCATCTTATGGTAGATAACGTTTAATTCATCTTCGTTAGGTGTTTTTTTGTCGTTGTTTTCCGAAAGATTACGATAACTGCGGTCATACAGTCCGGGCTTCCAGTATTGTTTCAACTGTTTGTGATATTTTTCGTACTGTTCTTTTTTTTGCTTGGGAGCAACGCGCTGTTCAAGTTCGGCGCTGCGCTTGCGGATAGGGCTTTCCAGTTTGTTTATAGACAAGAGGCTGTTCCCTGTGCCGGGGCCGCCGTTACAGCCTTTTTCGCAGTTAAGGCAGTCCAATAAAAGCGGGAATTCTTCGTCAGGATCATTCAACGATGACGCTGTTTCTATAAGGTAGGCGTATATGCTGTGTACCCCTTCGACTTTGCGGGTATTTCTCCGTATGCCCGGTGAAAACCGCTCGGCAGTGTCAAGCAAACCGCCAGGGCTTGAGAATCCTACTGCCCGCTCGGCAAGCAACCCGTTATAGTCCTCAGGCGTAAAAGAGGCAAGGTCTATTTTTTCCGTTAGCAGATATTTTTTTAAAGCAAGCATGGTAACGTTGTAGTCCGCCAGTCCGGTTTCGTCAAATTCCCGGCGCTTTGCAAGGCAGGGAGAAATTACAGCGATTTTATGGTCTTTATATTGAGGATAATACTCGCGGATCATTTTTATCGAATGGAGCATGGGGCTGTGCGCCGGCGCAAGGTAGGGTATCAGTTCAGGGTGGTAAATCTCGATATAAGTTACAATAGCCGGACAAGGTTGCGCTATGACCATGCGGGGTTTTTTCTTTCGTATGAAATCTAAATATGAAACAACCGTAAGTTCCGCGCCTAAGCTCACGTCAAAAAAATCTTTAACGCCGAGCGATTTCAGAAAGCCATTAAGGTTGAGGTGTTTGTCGGGAAAAACGGACGCTGCGGCGGGAGCGACAACGGCGATAATTTTGGCGCCATTTTTCAAGTCTGAAAAGAAACGAGGGGTGTCGTCAATAGGCAAACGCGCCTCATGGTGGCAGGCTATTATACAGTTCCCGCAACCGATACAAAGGTCAGCGTTTATCATTACCTTTTCTTTCGAGCCGTCCATGCAGTATTTAACCGGACAATCGGCAATGCAGGCGTAACAATTAACGCACTTTTTTTCGTCAATCCGTATAACCGGGGTAAGCGTTGTTCTTGCCATTTTTATCTTCCCTTTAGATACATAATTATCGGTAATTATGTAACGATATAATTATATCGAAACTAGGAAGAATATGTCAATACTGATGTTAAGAATTTGCGGGTGTTTTCATTTTAACCCTAAGCATGGCGTAACCGGCGCTCAGGTCTTCCTGTTGAACCGCTACGTTTTCCGGCACTTTGAGTTTAACGCCGGTAAAGTTCCATATTCCTTCAATACCCGCGTCTACAAGCACATTCGCCGCTTCTTGGGCATATTCGGAAGGAACCGTAAGTATGGCGATTTTCGCCTTGAAATTTTGGATTTGAACATCCATTGTTTTTGCATTGAGTATTTTAACGCCGTTAATCCGCGTTCCAATTTTCTTGGGATCAACGTCAAATGCGACCAAAATGTGGAGGCCGTGGAGCAGAAACCCCTTGTAGCCGAGGAGCGCCGAACCAAGATTTCCAGCGCCGACCAATATGGCGTCGCTGGTAGTATCCCAGCCCAGATAATGCTCAATAGCGTAAATTATATCTTCAATAGGAAACCCTTTTTGAGGCGTTCCAGCGATTCCGGTTAAGGCAAGGTCTTTGCGTACCTGTACGGGGTCAAGCCCCAATACTTCCGCAATGACGGCGGCAGAGACAAATTCTTTCCCTTCCTGTTGTAAATCCCGAATCACCGGAAGATAGGAGGGAAACCTGCGGACGGTAGACGCTGAAAAATTTTTAGGCTGCGCCATAGCCTTTATATTATCAAATTTTTTCGTTATTGTCTCTGCTACTGTTTGCCATTGTGATCGGACTGCGGATAGCGTCGGTCTCATCATCAACTGCCTTTATTGATACCATTCCATAACACAACCAGCCGTTTTTCCCGCGTTTTAGCTAAGTCAATAATTCGCTGGTTTGATGATCCGTAAAACGGTAATCCTATGTAGCGAAGTTCATGCAGGTATTTTCCATCAATCAATTTTAGATGGTCAGGGAAGGCTCCGCAGGTGCAACAAAATAAACGCACGGCGTAGCCGTGTAGTTCAATTAATGCCGCACGCTGAGAGCACCAATAAATGCAAGGGGATGTCCAAAAAGAATTTTAAAACCACCAGTGCGAATTTATCATTTAATATCAGGAAAATGACATATCAATCTCTTTCAACACATCCTGTATTGACAATCCCCTCTCCCTAGCGATTTTTGCTATATCCTCATATTCAGGCTTTGATTTCCGCACCCCATAACCACAAGCGGTTTTAATTTTAACCGTACCATATTGAGTTTGAATTTCTTTTTGCTCTCTTTGCAATGTGTAACGGCGGCTGGTATTCTCTCTCATTCCAAGCGTGCTTGTATGTTTGAAAATAAGCGAGACCATCTTGTCTTTTAATTCACTGCGGCACATACACGTAAAAGTCAAACCCATGCGCCCCTTTTTCATACAAACAGGAGTGGTGTAAACGTCAAGAGCGCCTTCCTCAAACAAAAGCTGTTGCGCGAAGGCTACCGCCTCAGGAGTCATATCGTCTAAATTGCAAACAAGTTCAGTTACTTCTTCTGCGTTATTCGCCATGTTGCCGATATAAGCTCTTACGCAATTTGCTTTTTCAAAATCTTTTTTACCCATGCCATAGCCGATTTTATTAACGCTAATCACAGGCATTGCGCGAATTTCTTTTACAAAATGTTTGAGTAACGCCGCGCCCGTTGGCGTACAAAGCTCACCTTGCGTTTGATCGCTATACATGGGAATATTTTGCAAAATATAAGCGGTTGCCGGAGCTGGTACGGGTAAAATGCCGTGAGCGCAATGGACGTGGCCGCTTCCGGTATTAACCGGAGAAGCTAAAATCACATCGGGCGCAAGTTCCTCTATCAGCATACAAACGCCTGTAATATCGGCAAGCGCGTCCATCTCTCCCACTTCGTGAAAATGTATTTTGTCTACCGGAACGCCATGCGCTCGGCTTTCAGCTTCAGCTATCAATTTGTAAACCGCAAGAGCGTTCTTTTTTACGTTATCGGAAACATTTAATTGGGTGATTAAATGTTCTATGTCGTGATAGCTGTTATGGCTGTGATGATTATCACTGTGTGTATGTTCATGAGTATGATCATGTGTATCTTCGTGATGATGATATTCATCGTGAGAATAATTATGCTCATTATGTGAATGATCATGATGATTGTCCGCATGATCATCTTCTTCCTTTCCGTTGATTGTTACGGTGATATGCGTTCCGGTTATGCCGCACTTTACGGATTGCTGGGCGCTTACCAATACATTGGGGATACCAATGTCGTTTAACTTCTTCAAAAATTCTTTAGGATTGTCATGCAACTCAAGTAAAGCCGCCAAGAGCATATCTCCCGCTGCGCCCATATTACATTCAAAATACAGTGTTTTCATTTAACACCCCTTTTATGACTTATCTAAATGATAAATCTATGATTTATCATACTTGCCAAATACCCTGCGCCAAAACCGTTGTCAATGTTGACTACGCTCACGCCGCTGGCGCATGAATTAAGCATTGAAAGAAGAGCGGACAGCCCGTTAAATGAAGCGCCGTAGCCTACGCTGGTGGGAACTCCGATAACGGGGCAGCCAACCAAGCCGCCTATGACGCTGGTTAGCGCACCTTCCATTCCTGCTATGGAAATTATTACCTGCGCGTCCATAATTGCCTCAAGCTGTGATAAGAGACGGTGAAGCCCCGCAACGCCGACATCGTACAGGCGGACAACTTCGTTGCCAAGGGCTTCGGCGGTAATAGCCGCTTCTTCTGCGACGGGGATGTCGCTTGTGCCGCCAGTGGCGACTACGATTTTTCCGATGCCGTCAGGTTTTGGTATTTCGCCGACAATTCCGATTCGCGCCATTTGATGATATTGCAATGGAATTTTTTTATTGACAATTTCTGCCGCTTCCGCCGATAGTCGGGTTATCATTATTAACCGCTGTCTTTTATCCTTCATAGCGTTTATAATGCCGATTATCTGTTCCGGCGTTTTACCTTCACCGTATATTACTTCACCGGCTCCCTTCCGCAATTCGCGGTGATGGTCAAGTTTCGCATAACCTAAATCTTCAAAAGGTTCGGTGCAAAGTCTTGATAACGCTTCTTCGGGAGTAATCGCGCCCTCCTGAATGTTTTTTAATAAATGTAAAGTTTCCTGTTTGTTCATAAATTATCATTCCTCCTTTCAATCGCCTCTAATTCGCAATGGATCATCAATTCTTTGTCATACAGCAAGTCCGTCTTTCCGTCCGCGAAAATTTGCCCGTTCTTCAATATAATTACGCGGCTGCATATTTTTGCGGCAAATGTTACATCATGCGTCGCTATTATTTTTGTATGGTTTAATTTTTTAAAAATTTCAATAAGAGAGCGTTTCGCCTTTGGGTCAAGAAAGGCGGTCGGCTCATCAAACATTAATATAGAAGGTTCCATTGCCAAAACCGACGCTATTGCCGCCAGACGTTTTTCGCCGCCGGACAATTTTAACGATGAACGAGTACCCAGATGATTTATGTTTAACTGTTTAAGAGTTTCATCTACCTGTATTTTAATTTCATCTTCAGACATTCCAAAATTACGACAGCCAAAGGCGATGTCGTCATAAACAAGCGGCATAAACAACTGGTCATCGGGGTTTTGAAAAACAACGCCTACTCTTTTTCGGATTTCATTAACTGTTTTATTACTAAGTTGTATTCCGTCTACTTCTATCGCGCCGCTTGACAATTCAAGTATCCCGACAACAGCGAGCAGAAGCGTAGTTTTACCTGCGCCGTTTTCGCCTATTAATGCGACATTTTCACCTTCGCTGACGGTCAGTGTTATGTCGTCTATCGCTTTTGTCTTGTCAGGGTAAATAACCGTTACGTTTTGAAGTTTCAACATTACAGAAGCCTTCCCAAAAAAATTTCTCCTAATATTTGCGCCGCTTCTGAAACGCAGGATACCTTCATGGCATCGTTTTTATGGAAGAATTATCGGTCTGCGCCATACCTTCATGATATGGATTATAAGGATACTATATTCTAACTAAAAAAAATTATCAAGTATTGAATCCAATCTTACGAAGCCATGCGGTTACGTCTTTGTTTGGGTTGCTTACTCTGGTAGCGTCATTGGGGTTTCTGTCAAATGCGCTGACATCAAGCCCTTCGCCGATAACTGCTTTGGGGCATAGCTTTTTTATGTCGTCAAGACTGCGCCCGAAGCGACTGCCGCCGTGGGTTACAAGTGGATAAATTGTCTTGCCAGAAAAATCGTAGGCTTCAAGAAAAGTGAATACCGGCATCGGCAATGTGCCCCACCAGTTTGGATAACACAAAAACACCGTGCCGTATTGTTCCATGTTGGCGACTTTTCCCGATATGGCGGGGCGGGCGTTGGCGTTCTGTTCCTGTTTTGCCGCTTTGGTACACTCATCGTAGTTATTTGGATAAGGCGTTACTGTTTTTATTTCAAACAGTACGCCGCCGGTTGCCTGCGCTATTTGTTCCGCAAGCGTTTTCGCGTTGCCGCTCCATGAAAAATAGGCGACAAGAATTTTGCTGTTCGTTGTTTGCGCTGTTAATTCCATGTTTACCCCCAATAGAATAAAAATGAATGTCAATAATATCAGTCTTTTCATAAAGAACCTCCGTTTGTGGTTTTTCTATTTTTAAGCCAAAAAATCAGCTTTAAAATATAATATGTTATTATAACATATATTCCTATTATGGATAAGGTTTGAATGTAAAATAAAATGATAGGCTTTTCCTGTGGCCAATAATCAAACGAAAATCCAAGAAATAATTTTGCGAACATATCCCTGTCGAAAAATGACCACACGCCGAACATGAAAAACAGCGTGGTAAAAATACGCATAAGGGTAATAACAAGGCGATTTTTGCCTATATATTTTGAGAAAATTCCCCAATGAAACCCAAGATGAACGCCGACAAAAGGCATAAGCCAGTAAGCGGCGGCGGTGTGTACCTCTCTTAAAGTTACTCCGCTTTCAAAGAGTAAAAAGGAAGGAGACCAAACCGCTTCCAATAGACCTGTTATGATCAATGTTGCCGCCGCTATTGCAAGCAATAAATTAAAGGTTGTCATCAGCATACGGCGCGGCGTGTATGCGCCATTGAAAATATTTATAAACCAATGGCGATTAATAAAAATGTGCGTTGCAAATAAAATAAAAATTGTTATGCCTATTAATATGTGGACGGTATCTCTTGCTAATCGTGGATTGTACGCGCATAACAACAGGGCGATCATACTTATATCGAGCGTTATGCGTATCGGTTGTTTTATTGCCATAAAAGCACCTTTTATTATTTTGCTGAAAAGCCTAAAATTGGGCATTTTGAAAGTAAATTTTTAGCGATTATCTACTTCTCTACATCACGAGCCTCGTCCTGCCCAACTTTTTTCGCTGTGTCCCAGTTCCATTCTGTCGTTAGCATGCTCATTTATTCTTTAACCGCCCTTTTATTTCATCAACAGACAATCCTTGATTTAGCAACTCAAGAAAATACTGGCGATCTTCTTCGCGTGCTTCCTCTCTACCTTGAGCCAAACCTTCTTCACGAGCCTCTTCCTGCCAAACTTTTTTCGCCGTGTCCCAATTCCATTCCGTTGTTAGCATATTCATTATCTCCTTGGCGTGTTTCTCCATTAACTCTTTTAATATATCATGTTTCCGGCAATATTGCACGGTCTTTTTTATCGCTTCTCTTAAGGATAATCCCCCACCCTGATACTCCCTTACTTTCGCTATAAACGCGCTGTATTGTTGCAACGTTTGGCACCTTTTCGCTATTTCCTCGTTCTTTCCCTTGTTTATGTTTAGTACCCTTACTTCCAACTCCAACGCCGGAAGCTCTTTTTTTGAAAGCCTTAAACTTTCTGTGCTTTCAAATAGCTCTGAAAGCTTTACTGTTTTCTCGTCGGGAAATGGCTTTACCCCGTTGTACAACACAAAGAATTCAGGTTTTGGAATTGAAATTTTTGTTGATGAGTAAATCTTTTCATCGTTGATGATTTTCTCATAAACCCTGCCTGTGTACATGAGCAGACGCAGAGCCATGTTCGGGTTTATGGTGGACTGATGTTCGATGAGAACGACCAGTTTTCCGCCGATTTCAAAGGATATGTCGTTGATCATATCCATGAACAGAATGTCCTCCAGGGTATTGATAACAACGGGGACATCGGGGCTGATGGTTACCCCCTCAAGGGCGCAGTAAAGTTCTCTTAAAACGTCAGGATTACTGAAGATGAAAGAGAAAATACTGTTTTTAAATTTCTTGTTTACATTTTCCATAAGTGACCTCCGAAAAAAAATTTTTTTGAGCCTTCAAAAAAGGTTCACCTATATATGGCGCGAGAGTGCCGTTTTGCTTGACTAAATTTGAAAAAATTTTAACTTTTTTTAAGGAATTTTTACCTCAAAACAGGTTTGTGATTAGTTTAAATAGCACGATATATGCCTAAGAAATTTCTTATGTACACTCAGGGCAGGGCGGGATCTCCCAGAGTTTTTGCCACCCGCAACCTGCCCTGACTGTACTGAATAAATTCTTTGGGCATACATCGTGTAGAGGAGAGGAGTTTCAAAAAACCCTAAAAAAAGTGATTAAAGCCCTTGCGTTACCATTGCATAAGCTTTCTAAAAAATCCGGTCAACAGATTGTTTATGTCAACAATACGAAACATTGCACATAACAGACAAACAATAAATAAAAAAATAAAATCTTTTAAAACTGGCAACTTCTTTTTTTGCAATATCTTTTGAAGAGCATACCCTGATGTATACCCTGCGGTATATCCCTTACATTTCATGGCGTTGTACACGCGCTCGGCGCGGTCAAAACTGCGAATTAATAATTGTCCCGCGAAACTGCCCATGTCCCTCATTTCAATTCCTTTTCTGTTGGGGCTTCTTAATGAATACGCGATACTCATTGAGTACGCTTCATTTAACAATACGCCGATGTAACGGTAGGTAAGTTCAAACATGACGATAAAAATTCCCGGCAGACGCAAGCGCCGCAACTCATTGGTAAGTTCGGAAAACCTAGTTACCGATACGAGTATTAAGATCGCCATTACGCACAAATAAGTTTTGAACAAAATTGAAAAAAAAGAAATAACACCACGGCTTATTATTAAACTGCCTATCACAAACGCCGTGTTTCTGTCAAAAATTATATTGCTTATTCCGGCAAAAAGGCAGAACGGCAGGGCGATAAGAAAACGCTTAAAAAGCATTGAGTATGGCGTTTCTGAAAGAGCCATGAGGAGCGCGGGATAAAAGATGTACGGTATCAAACGCCCCAAAGCGTACCTGTTAAACGAAACGACGGTTACGATAAAAACCGCCGTTGCCAATAACTTGGCAAGCGGGTTTAGGCGGTGAATACAGGTACTGCCTGAGGCTAATTCTTCAAGCGCGTACAGTTCGTATATTTTGTTTTTCATTATATAATTATACCCCCGAATTTTTCAAGCTTGAAACCATCGGCCTTGTCGCCGGAGCCTCCACGCCTAATACGGTAATTGACGTAATTGAAAAGGCGTTTTTTTAGTCATCCGCATAACCGTCTCTTATCTTATCGTCTACCCCTTGAGTGTACAATAGATTAAGAAGGTTTTATGACTTTTGTGAGTTGTTGCCGCATTGAGAGGGTATTTTCTCATATACCGAAGCGAAAACGCTGTTAATAGCTTTGTGTAAAACAAGCATCGTTCAATTCACTTTTCATTTTTCTTTTGTTCCGCTATGATCAACAATAATGGCCTCTGAACAACAATGTCTTAACGCACAATCCCTTGCCCTTGTCTCGGTTTTATTTCCACATGAGCAATGGATACCCACGGAAGCCAATATTTGGGTTGCCAAAAGCCGCCTTGTTGAGAAATATAAAGAACCTTAAAAGTGGAAAAGGGAAATGTCCCAAGTACGGATTTTAACCGGTAGGGGGAGCGTGGCGTACTTTTTGCCGGAACTGGAAATCAAGGGAGAAATCGGGAAAAGGTGCGCTGACTTGGTATTAGATGGGAAAATTGTAGAAATGAAAACCGTATCAGGAACAAGGGCAACTTTAGGAACCCAATTTAAGTATGGGTATAAACAAGGTTCTTTACTGACTGATAACTGTGCTTTAACCAAAGAACATTCGGTATTTATCTGGCTGATGTCCGCTATATCCGTAGGAAGTGTGAAAGCAAAAATTGCCGGAGAATTGAAAAATCGCCATGATAAAGGATCGTGTATATGTTTTTTTGAAAAAACTGGGGAACTGTACACATGGACTTATGAAGAACTACGGTCAATTATTGGCATAAAATAAATCGCCCGGCCCCGCATAAGCGAAGCCGGGTTCGGCAGAGGGGGCCACTTCGGACTTTTAGTCCGCCGCCGCCTCCTCCAGTGGCGTGTTCCTTTTCAGGAACATTTATAATATAGCACTTTTGAAGTTGATTGTCAAACAAAAAAATCAACATCTTTCGGTTTGATTTTTACATGAGGCACTACAGATTTCGCATTGCCTCTTTCCTTTGTTATTTGTCACCTATTTTTTGATTTCCCCTCTTTTTTAACAACTGAAATAATTAATACGGTAATCCCTGCAAGTAGAAATGTAAAAATACCGCCTAAAATTCCCGAAAGGGTTGTTCCTGCTGCTACGCCTTCTTCGCCAGCGTTGGAAAAATTGTAATCGGGCAGAAAGGCGGTTTTTTCCTGTATGGAAGCCGCTCCATTTAAAAAGGCATTTTCTTTTTCAATTTCTGTTGAACCGGTTATTTTTTTTATTGACCATTCAAGCCCGTCAGGGTGTGATGAAACAAACAGTGACAACAAGCCTCCGGTAATCAGCGTAATTACGGCAAGCGCGATAAGTACGTTTTTTACCGGCGTTTCATTTTTAATTGCCGTTCTTTCAAAACTGCTCTCCATAATTTCTGGGCGCATTTTATAAACAAAGAAAAGTACTGCGGCGGTTACAACGCCCTCGACAATACCAATCGCAAGGTGTATGGGCAGCATTAAAAGAACGAAACTTGAAAACGGTAATTCCGTAATGCCGGAAAATAATGTTTCAAGCACTACGCTAAACGCGCCAAGTTGCAAACTTACAACAATCGCAATAATAGAAGCCGTCGTTATTTTTCCAATTGTAATGTCTTTTTTTAACAGCGGTTTAAAAAGCAGAGGATACACAATCAAGCAGGGGATAACGCCCATATTAAAAATGTTACAACCGAGGGCAAGCAAGCCGCCATCGGCAAAGAACAGGCATTGAATAATTAATACCGCCGCAAGTGACAACAGTGCCGGAAAACTGCCAATCATAGCGGCAAGTAATATCCCACCTCCGATATGCCCGCTTGATCCCGTAGCGGGAATGGTAAAGTTGATCATCTGAGCGGCGAAAACAAACGCGCCCATCACGCCAATAATGGGGATTTTTTTCTCGCATAAATCGTCTTTTTTAATTTTTGAAACCGAATAACCGATAGCTGCGGCGCTTACAGCGCACATCGCTGTTCCCACAACAGGGGACAGTAAAGAATCTGCCATGTGCATAATAATTCCTCCTAAAAATAAAACTTAAAGCTTGTTACACAAGCCTAACTTGCGCCGCTTCTGAAACGCAAGACACCTTCGTGGTATCATTTTACTTTTATGGAAATTGCCAGTCTGCGCCATATCTTCATGGTATGGATTATATTGCACTATATCAAAAATCAGAAAAGATTGTCAAGGTCACGATTTGTGTTCTTTGTGTGAGAAAATTTTTCGAAAAATTTTCATTTTCGGTCAAGCGCCACGCATCCTCACGCCATATATAGGTGCCTGACCACTTGCAAGTGGTCAGGCAGAAAAAACTATTATGGAGTTGTTTATGGAAACAATCAATCAAAATCCTGCTATTTACGAGTGGGGACCCTTCCCTTTTGGGGACGGGGAGCGTATCTTGGACATCCGCTATGACCATGTGTTCAAAGCCGTATTTACCAGAGGCACATCAGCGTCAAGAGCGGCGTTGTCAGATTTGATTTCTACGCTTATCGGGCGTACTGTCGAGGTGGAAACAATCGTCGCTAATGAACCTGCTACAGATTTTCTGGGGCAGAAGAAAATCAGGTATGATATTTCCTGTATTAGCAAAAACGGAGAACCAATCGACGTAGAAATGTCATTTCACCCGATTGACGATGAATTGAATCGAATTGAGTATTTTGCGTCCAGATTATTTGTAGGGCAGGAGATAGAAGGTATCGAAAAAAACTATTCCGATTTAAAAGAAACTTATCAGATTTCGATACTGGCGCAAAAACCATTCTTCTCTGACAAATACCTAACGCATGTTTTTCAGTTTTATGATCCGCAGACCCAAGTTTCATTGGACGGCAAAATACGGATAATCACGCTGGAACTGGAAAAAGCCGCCGCCTTCATTGGCAAGCCGGTAGAAGAAATGACGAACGCGGAACAATGGGCGGCGTATTTTCAGTATTTGACAGATGAGACAAAAAGAGAGAAAATAAAAGAGATAATAGAACACGAGGAGGGAATAGCGATGGCTACTGACACACTGCGTAAAGTTTCAGCGGAATATGAAGCTTATGCGCTTCATACCAGCCTTATGAAAGGCGAACTTGATTGGCGGAGCGGAATGAAAGATGCTGAGCGAAGAGGCCGTAAGGAAGCCAATCTTGAAATCGCCCGAAAAATGAAAGCTGATAATATGCCTGTATCTCAGATTAGTAAATACACCGACCTCCCTCCAGAGACTATTGCCCAGTTGTAAATTAGTGGTTAGTGGGGAAAAGGACTTTTATCGCAAAGAACTCACACAAAGAGCGCAAAGGGACAAAGAACACAAAGGGAGAGAGAAGAGGGGGTTTTTGTCCGCAGGCTGGGCGCGGGCTTTACCGCTAATAGATGACTGTTACCAATTTTAAAAAACAGGCAAGCAGTATTAGCGTGAAATCTCTACGCTAATACTGCTTGCCTTCTTATCTTACTTTTTTCTCTATTCTATTCTCTTCTAAGAAGTCGGTGCGCTAGTTGATGTAGTAAACCCTATCTTGTACGCGCCGGTGCCTGAATACTGCGTAACCTTGATATAGTATGTCTGTCCCATTGTTACTGACCTTGAGGCATAAGTATTGCTTGAGTACAAGGTTGCGTTGATTCCGACCGAAGCTCCGCTACTGCTATACAGTTGCACAGTCACATAAGTCAAAGCGTCTGGGCTAAAGTGGATATACTGGGTATCCGCAGTTGCGGTAAAAGTAAACCACTGCACGCCATTTGCCACGGCAATATTGCCGTTTTGCCATGTGTTTATGGTAAGCGCGGTGGAGGTAGCGCCCGGAGTTATAAAACTTGTACTGAACGCTATTCTGTACGCGCCGAGGGTACTACTGTTATACGGCGTAACACTAATATAGTACGTCTGTCCCGTCACTACCGAGCGTGAGATAAAGAGATCGGTTCCCCATAAGTTATATCGTTCTCCGACCGTATTTCCGTTACTGTTATACAGTTGTACATACACGTCACTCAAGGCACCCTTCTCAAAGTGGATATACTGGGTAGCCGCAGTTGCGGTAAAGGTAAACCACTGTGTGCCGCCTGCCGTGGCAATATTACCGTCAACAAATGTGTTTGCTGCGGTAATCGCGGTGGGGGTAACGCCTGGAGGAATAACACCTGCAAACGCTATTCTGTATGCGCCGGTATAACTGCTATAAGGCGGTGTAACCCTGATATAGTATGTCTGTCCCGTTGTTACCGGCCGTGAGGTAGAAGTAGTGCTTGAATTCAAGGTTGTTGAATAATTGACCGTATTTCCGATGTTGTTATACACCTGCACAGACGCGCTAGTCAAAGCACCCGGGCTAAAGTAGATAAACTGAGGATTCGCAGTCGCGGTAAAGCTAAACCACTGCACGCTGTCTGCTGTGGCAATATTGCCGTCAACCCATGTATTTGCGGTAAGCGCGATGGGGAGGGTAGCGCCCGGAGGAGTTATAGTTGTATTGAACGCTATCTTGTACGTGCCACTCCCATCATACGGCGTAACTCTGATATAGTACGTCTGTCCCGTTGCTAACTGCCGTGAGGTAAAAAGATAACTTGAGTTCATGATTGTTGAGTCTTCTCCGACTATATTTCCGATACTGTTGTACACCTTAACATACGCGTAAGACAAACCGTCCCTTTGAAAGTGGATAAACTGAGTAGTTGCAGTTGCGGTAAAGCTAAACCACTGTGCGCCGTCTGTTGTGGCAATATTGCCGTCAGCAAATGTGTTTGCGGTAAGCGCGGTGGAGGTAACTCCCGGAGGAATAACACTTGCGCTGAACGCTATCTTGAACGTGCCATAATCTTCGTCGAAATTCGTTGTAACTCTGATATAGTATGTCTGTCCCGTTGTTACCTTCCGTGTTGTATATGTATTAGGAAAGCTGTTCCACAAGGTTGTTTTATCTCCGACTACAACTCCGTTGCTGTCACACAATTGCACATTCAAGCTAAGCGAAGAGTCTAATCCATAGTGGATAAACTGGGTATCCGCAGTCGCGGTAAAGCTAAACCACTGTTCGCCGCCTGCTGCGGCAATATTGCCTTCAGTCAATGTGTTTATGGTAAGCGCTGTGGGGGCGGTTGTCGGATAATTTAATATCTTATTTAACGCTATCTGGTACGCGCCGCTTTCGCCGCTAACCGCCGGTAATACTCTAATATAGTACACAAAACTCTTTGTTACACTAGTTGAAGAAAAATAGCTGTTGTTATCCAAAGAAGACCAATCTACATTATTACCGTTATTGTTATACACTACCGCATACACACCGCCACTTATAGCGGTTGAATTAAAGATGAGTTGAAAGTAATCATCGGTCGCGGTAAATCTAAACCACTGTTCGCCGTTTAACGGCATATTTCCGTCTACCCAAGCGCCATTTGTAAGCACAATAGCGTCTGCGGGACCTCCGTAGCCATTTATACCTTGGGGGCCGTCGGGACCTATCTGCCCTTCGGGACCTATTTGCCCTTCGGGACCTGTCTGCCCTTCGGGGCCTACTGGACCTACCGGTCCCACTGGACCTTCACACGCTATCATTGCAAAGAATATTACCGCCACAAGCGCGATAATGCCGAACGATTTTAATACGTTTTTCATAGAAAATTCCTCCTGTAATTTGATTGATTGATTTATAAAAAAGCCGCTTTTAAAAGCTAATGGCATTTTTCTGTTATTCATTTTTCACTTCTCCTTTTATCCGTTAAGGACTAGGCGGGGTAGATGACGTAGCAAACGCTATCCTGTACGCGCCGAGGGTGGTATCACTGTCAAACGGCGTAACCTTGATATAGTACGTCTGTCCCGTTGATACTGACCATTGGTCATTAAGATGGCTACTCCACAAGTTTATTGCGCTTCCAATACTAATTCCGCTACTGTTGTACAGTGTCACATACACGTCATTCAAAGTACTCGTATTATTAAGGTGGATAAACTGGGTATCCGCAGTCGCATTAAAGCTAAACCACTGTTCGCCGCCTACCGTGGTAATATTGCCGTTTTGCCATGTACCTGCTGCGGTAATCGTAGTTACGCCTGAGTCTGGAACTGACGGCGCAGTAGTTGACGTATTAAATCCTATCCTGTATGTACCGCTTTCACTGCTGTAATCCGGTGTAACTTTGATATAGTACATCTGTCCCGATGTTACCGTCCGTGAGACAAGGTCGCTTCCGTATAAGGGATGTTGGTCTCCGATCGTAACTCCGTTGTTGTCATACAATTGCACATCCACGTAATACAAAGTACCAGGTTTAAAGTGGATATACTGGGAATTCGCAGTCGAGGTAAAGCTAAACCACTGTTCGCCCCCTGCCGTGGCAATATTGCCATCAGTCCATTTGTTGATGGTAAGCGCGGTGGGGGTATTGCCCGGAGTAATGAAACTTGCGCTGAACGCTATCTTGTATGTGCCGCTATTAGAAAACGCCGTAACTTTGATATAATACATATTGCTGTTTGTTACCGTCTGTGAGGTATAGAAGTCGCCGGACGTGGTTGACCTATCCCCCACTACATTACCGCTATTGTCATACAGTTGTATATACACATAAGACAAAGCGTCCTTTTTAAAGTAGATATACTGGGTATCCGCAGTCGCGGTAAAGCTAAACCACTGCGAGTTGCCTGTTGTGGCAATACTGCCGTTTTGCCATGTGTCTACAGTAAGCGCAGTTACGCCTATGCTTGGAAGCGTTATTGGCGGCGGAGCAGATGATGCAGTTAACGCTATCCTGTACGCGCCGCTACTACTGCTTGGATACGGCGTAACCTTGATATAATAAATGCTGGTGTTTGTTGTCTCCCCTGAGATATAGAGATTTTCTAAGTACAAGTTTATTGGGCCTCCAAGCGTATATCCGTCGCTGTCATACAGTAGTACATTCACGCTTGCTAAAGCACCCGGTTCAAAGTAGATATAGTGGTAATCCGTAGTCGCGGTAAACTTAAACCACTGTACGCCGCCTGCTGTGGTAATATTACCGTTAGCCCATTCGTTTACGGTAAGTGTTGTTACGCCTGTAGTTGGTAGCGTTATTGGCGGTGGGGCATCTGACGCAGTAAACCCTATCCTGTACGTGCCACTTCCTGAAAACGGCATAACCTTTATATAGCACATGCTGCCGCTTGTTACCTCCCCTGAGGTATAGAAATAATAGCTGCCCAAGTTTTCGTCTCTGAGCATATTTCCTCTGTTATCATACAATTGTACATACACGCCAGCCAAAGTACCCGGTTCAAAGTGAATATACTGGGTATTCGCAGTCGCGGTAAAGCTAAACCACTGTATGCCGCTTTCTGTGGCAATACTGCCGTTTTGCCATGTGTTTTCGGTAAGTGCGGTGGAGGTAACGCCCGGAGGAGTTATAGTTGCGCTAAACGCTATCTTGTATGCGCCAGTGCCTAAATACGGCGTAACCTTGATATAGTAAACATTGCCGCTTGTTGCAATCCCTGAGACAGAAGGAGTGCCTGAGTCCAACCCTCCGCTTGCAATATCATTTCCATTACTGTCATACAGTTGCACCCACACGTAACTCAAAGTGCCAGGATCAAAGTGTATAAACTGGATAGCCGCAGTCGCGGTAAAGGAAAACCACTGTACGCCGCTTGTTGTAGCAATACTGCCGTTTTGCCATGTATTTAAGGTGAGCGCGGTGTGGGTAACGCCAGGAGGAACAATATTTTCGCCGAATGTCATTCTGTACGTGCCGCTGTAAGTGCTTGAATATGGCGTAACCCTGACATAGTACACGCTGCCGCTTGTTACCTTCCATGATGCATAAGGATAGCTTGTATCTAAATTTTTTGGAGATCCGACTATAACTCCATTGCTGTCACACAATTGCACATACACGTCAGACAAAGTACCAGAAGCAAAGTGGATAAACTGGGTATCCGCAGTCGCGGTAAAGGTAAACCACTGTTCGCCGCCTACAGTGGCAATATTGCCGTCAGCCCATGTGTTTACTGCGGTAAGTGCTGTGGGAGTGGTTGGCGGGAAATTTAACGCTCTATTTAACGCTATCTGGTAAGCGCCGGTTTCGCCTATGTCATTCGGACTTACTCTAATATAGTACATAAAACCCTTTGTCACGCTGTCTGAATAAACATTACTGTCATTCAAAGAAACCCACGGTGGTGACGACGATGACAGCGGACTGCCGTCATTGTAATACCCTGCCACCTTCACGCTGCTCATAGTGCTTGATTTAAAGATGAGTTGAAAGTAATTATTTGTCGCGGTAAATCGAAACCACTGATCGCCTCCCGCCGTCAGGTTGCCGTCTACCCAAACGCCGTCCGTAAGCAAAATGGTGTTTTCAAGGCCTCCGTAGCCATCCGGACCTATGGGGCCTGTCTGACCACCGGGACCTGCCTGACCATCGGGGCCTGCCTGACCTGTGGGACCTGTCTGACCTGTGGGGCCTATGGGTCCGACCGTGCCTTCACACGCCGTCATTGCAAACCCAATTGCCGCTACAAGCGTGATAATTGCTAAAATGCGAAGCATCTTAGCAAAATTTGATTTCAATTTTTTCATTGAAAAATCCTCCTATTAATTGATTGATTTATAAAAATGCCACTCCTAAAAGCGAATGACGTTTTTCCAAATTGGGGAAAATATGGCGTTGTTTGGACAGACCTCTGTCCTGAAATTGACTGTAGTGGGAAAGATATTTCTTTAAAGAATAAGTTGTCGGGGGGGGGGGGGGGGGGATATTATCATCGGAGAGATTTGTGTCGGGAATTTGGTATTAATAGCGACTTTTTGCCCCATTAAGAGTATTTTGCGGTTTTTTGGCGTGTTTGTCAAGTAAAATATTGATTATTTTTTTTTTTTTTTGAATTTACCAAACCTTTGTTTCACCTTAGGTTTTAAACATTTT
>NZ_BDHE01000015.1:0-32652 GCF_054786175.1 Treponema sp. R8-4-B8 | reverse complement strand
ATACGGTAGAGGATGTTAAGGCTTTAGCTACCGATAGCGTACATACGGTAGAGGATGTTAAAGCTTTAGCCACTAGTACCGTACACACGGTAGAAGACGTTAAAGCTTTAGCCACTAGTACCGTACATACGGTAGAGGATGTTAAAGCTTTAGCCACTAGTACCGTACATACGGTAGAGGATGTTAAGGCTTTAGCTACCGATAGCGTACATACGGTAGAAGATGTTAAGGCTTTAGCCACTAGTACCGTACATACGGTAGAGGATGTTAAAGCTTTAGCCACTAGTACCGTACATACGGTAGAGGATGTTAAGGCTTTAGCTACCGATAGCAGACAAAAAATTGATGAACTAAAATTAGCATTTAATTTACTAACCGATAGCGATTTTCAAATAACAAGATTAAAGAAAATGCTTAGTGAAGTGGAATATTATCAGCCTGCTTACATGATTGGCGGAATTAACATTATTCCTCAACGAGAATGTAAAGATAGGTGCAGATGTATTGAAAAATCCTTGAACACTAGTGTTGCCGGATTGAGAATATTGGATATAGGTTCTTCTTTAGGTTATATATGTTATTATTTTGCGGATAGAGGCGCTGTAACAGAAGGATGGGAGAGTAATCCCAAAAATGCTGAAGTCGCCAGAATAATTGGTCAAATAAATGGAATAACAGCAAAGTTTGAAACCAAAGAATTATATTTAGAAGCATTAGATGATATACATATAGGAAAATTTGATGTTTTAATAATTCTGAGTGTTCTCCATCATATCGTTCACTTTAAAGGTTTACAATATGTTCAAGAAATTATTAAGGATTTAATAGAAAAAGTACCGATTTTAATTGTAGAATTAGCATTAAAGAATGAAGATGAAACATTATTTTGGAATGAAGCTCAACCTGAAAATGAATTGGCTATTTTTGATCTTATTAAAGATGAAATTATCATAGAAAAGATAGGAGAATTCCCAACGCATTTATCATCAAAGCAGAGACCTCTCTATAAAATTTCAAAAAAGAAAAAGAATATTTTAATAAATGGTAAATCATATTTATATGATAAAAAGACATATTTTGCATATAACGATTCTGAGCTTCCTTATATAAATCCTGAATTGGGCAGAAATTATTATTTTTCAGAAAAATATATAATAAAAGAATATTTTTTAAATGCAGATGATGATAATATTAAGCAGATAACTGCTGAAATTAGTAATATGCTCTTTTTAAATGATATATCTAAAATAAAAACAACAAAACTGATAGATTTTGAAATAAGTAATAATCACGCTGTTGTTATACTTTCCCGTGATGATGGCGATCTTATTTCTGATATTTTGAGTAAAAAAGAGATTGATCCTGAAACAGTAGCAAAGGATGTTTTAGAATTTTTAGCTGTTCTAGAAGAAAGTAATTACCATCATAATGATATAAGAAGTTGGAATATATTATGGGATGGGAAACATGCCCAAGTTATAGATTATGGATTGATGTCGCCAATAGTAAAAGATGACGATATAATGTCATTATTAAGGGTACTTGATGCTATATTAATGAAATGTAAAGAATCTAGTGTTAATGGTATTAAGTCTTTACCCCCAAAGAATAATTTTCTTAATTCATGTTTATTAAAATTGTATGAAATTGTTGAAGAAGGAGAAAGGTCTCCTAAAAAATTATTAGAATGTTTGCATAATATAACAGAATAAATAATATGACTATAATTGTCACTATATATATACAGGAATATTATCAGAAATATCTGAAAATATTAGAGCAATTTATGGAAATAAATTGTAAAGTTTACATCATTGATAGCGGAAAGAACAACAAACAGAATATTGTAGAAGAAACGGGTTATGTATATTATTACTGCAAAGACGATGCGGAAAAAATAATAGCACACAATGAAATACTAAAAGAAAATGACAAGACAGGAAACGACGTATTAATAATAGATGAAAGCGTACTTCACTCCATTAATATAAATGATTCCTTTTTGAAAGAATTATATGATGTATTATATTACACAGAAAAGCATGGCTTTGTTTCACCGAGAATCGGTTATGCGGATGATCCCGGCTATTTATTAACACAGCTTAAAAAATTGCCGCGTTATTCCATTTTAGCTGAGCCTGATATTCGTTGCGTTCTTATTAAAAAAAGAGTTATTGATTTACTTCTTTATTTTTCTGTTAGTTATAAAAGTTTTAAATATTCTTTATTGGACTTTGTACAAAGAGCGAATTGTTTTGGATTCAGTATTGTACGAAGCAATCATATTTTTCTTTCTTATATTGAGGATCAATCGGATGATATAACAGATTATTCCGATGACAAGAAATTATTTTTCAAGCTGTATCCTTACTATAATCACATAAACAAAATATTTTATTCAACTTACATGAGAAATCCTATAGATAATTTTTTTGAATTACTTTCAAAAAAGAATGCAAAAAAGAAAATATTACTAAATTATTATATTATGCCTTGTATTTATTGTGGAACATCTGAAGTCCAGCTAAGCTTTGCGGATGCTTTTTATCGTTTATTTCATGACAAATATGATATATATATTTATATCAATCATCCGGCTGACAAATTTCATCATTTATCCGAGAAATACGCAAATGTGCTGTACCCTGATACAATTTCAGGGGTATTTGATTTAGGATTTTGCGCACATCAGCCATTTAATATGGATGATCATCTTTTTATGAATCAGCGCTGTCTTAAATCGGTGTACTGTATGCATGATATTATTATGTTACGATGCGATTATGTGATTAATGAACACAAGGATTTAGTAATTGATGATGTTGTCAGATTTGGATTTCAAGAATGTGATGGAATTGTTTCGATTAGTGATTTTAGCACAGAGGAATACAAAGCATATTTTTTAGAGGATACCTTAATACAAAATAAACCGGTTAAGCGTGTCTATAATGCGAGTAATTTTAATACTTCTTTACATAAGAAATATAACTTGCCTTTTAATGAATATTATCTAATTGCCGGTAATCATTATAAACATAAAGGAGTTATAGAAACAATAAAATATGTTAAAAAATCAAACGAGAATTTTCTTGCAATAATGGGTATGGCGAACAATTGTTATATAAAGAATAATATTTACGCGTATAAAAGCGGGAATCTTGACGAAGATTTCATAAGTTATCTTTATATTAACTGTAAAGCCGTTATTTTTCCCAGTATATATGAGGGGTTTGGTCTTCCAATTGCAATTGCTTTAAAAAATAAAAAGCGCGTAATTTTATACAATAATGCGCTGAACAAAGAACTATTAAAGCATTTCCATGAATTTAAAGATTACTTTTTCTTTTTTGACAGATTTTCTCAAATCAATGAAATCATTAACACAATTGATTTTTCAAATAAGCTACCGCCGGTAGAATATAAAGATTCATGGGATCAATCCGCAATTGAAATAGAAGCTTTTTTTGAGGAAATATTAAATACTGAAATAAATGTTGACAGGTTGAATGATAGATGGCATTTATTCAACTTTTTTGAAGCAAAAATGAAGGAACAAGAAACATCAGTAAAATATCCTTGTATACATAACTTGATTATAATTACATTCAAGAAAATAATACGTAATGCTTTTCCGGGATTATATTCATTTTTAACAAAAATTAAACAAAAGAATATTGATAAACAAGAACAGCGAAATATTAAGAATTTAATTGAAGATCACCTAATATGACAAACATTATCCTATGTGGCGGCAGCGGTTCGCGTCTTTGGCCTGTTTCGCGAGAACAGTATCCGAAGCAATTTTGTGATTTGACAGGGAATTATTCTTTATTTCAGGAAACTGTGATTCGCAATAAAGATTTGTGTTGTAAAACAATAATTGTTACAAATTATAATCATTTTAATTTAGCGAAAAGGCAAATTGAAGAATTGAATATAGAGGATATAGAATTTATACTTGAACCTCTCGGTCGTAATACGGCGCCGGCTATAACAATTGCTTGTTTGGCGTTAAATAAAGATGACATTGTTTTAGTGACGCCTTCTGATCATTTAATTAAGAATGGGGAAGGTTATAAGGATACGATAAATGAGGCTGAGAAATTGGCGGAGAATGATAATTTGGTGACTTTTGGGATAAAGCCGTCGTATCCTGAGACGGGGTTTGGTTATATAGAGGCGGAGGGAGAGAATGTAATTTCTTTTCGAGAAAAACCTAATGAAAAGACGGCAAAAGAATATATTGAGGCAAAAAAATATTTTTGGAACAGCGGAATGTTCGTTTTTAAAGTTAAAACATATCTTGATGAGATTGATAATCATTCAAACGATATTTATGCGGCATCACAAGAGGCGTTTAAAAACAGTGAGATAAAAAATAATATAATAAAGATACAAGAATCTGATATGAAAAAAATACCTGCTAACAGCATAGATTATGCGGTTATGGAAAAAACTAAAAAAATAAAAATGGTTGCTTTAAAAACAGATTGGTCTGATTTGGGCAGTTTTGAGGCGTTATATAGTATTTCAAATTCTGACACGAATGGAAATGTTTCAACATCAAAAAATGTTTTACATAATTCAAAAAATAATTTAATCATATCTAAAAATAAACCTGTTACACTCATTGATGTTGATGATTTAATTATAGTTGATACTGATGACGCTGTTTTAATAAGTAAAAAAGGCTCTTCGCATAAAATAAAAGAATTGATAGCGGAGCTTGAAAAAGTGTCACCTAATATAACGAAAACAAAAATTATTTAAATTAGGAAATAAAATCCGGTAATATTCGGAAGCGCATATTAGAATATTTATAAAAGAATGTTAAATTAACTGGACAAGATTGATGAATTATAGGTTTATTGTTATTGAAGGACTTGATGGTTGCGGAAAAAGCACTCAAATAAATTTATTAAGAAAATATTTAAACAAAGAAAATATAAAAAGCGTGTTTTTTCATTATCCGCGTATTGATTCAAAGCCATACGGGTATCTTATCTCAAAATTTCTTCGCGGCGAATTTGGTTCTATAGAAACTGTAGATCCATATTTAATATCTGTTCTTTTTGCTGGGGATCGAAAGGATAACGATACAAACCTTAGACGGTTTATTGACAATAATTATTTTATAATTTGTGATAGATATCTTTATTCTAACATTGCGTTTCAATGCGCGAAATTGACTCAGCCAAATCAGAAAAATCAATTAAAAAAATGGATACTGGAATTTGAATATGGATATAACAAAATTTTAAGGCCTTCTTTGTCCATTTATTTAAATTTACCATTCCGTTTTATAAAAAATAATTTATCAAAAAAGAGAACGGGAGAAGATAGATATTATCTTAAGGGAAAAAATGATATACATGAAAAAGATTTGACTTTGCAAAAAAAAGTGCATTTTGAATATAAAAAACTAATTTCTAAAGAAAAAGATATTATTATGCTTGATTGTTTTTATGGTAATGAAATACTCTCTCCAGAAGCAATTAATAAAAAAATTATTGATCTATTATACAAAAAGAGATTAATAAAAAAGCCAATGAATAAAGTTGAGATTAAAAATAAATTCCTTTAGTTAAAAATCCCCTTAAACTTTCAATACCCTCGAAATAAACTTACTCTTAATGTCAATCGCTTTATGCGGGCATAATTCGTGGCAGCAATAACAGCGAATGCAGTTTTTCAGGCTGATAACGGCCCTTTTCTTTTCATTTTGCGTAATTATCGTAATCATTTTTTCGGGGCAGGCAGTCGCGCACATGCCGCATCCTATACATTTTTCTTTTGATACTACGGGATATTTGCTTAAAGTTGATTTTAATATATTTCTTATAACGGCGTTTTTTTCTACAGTTCTGCTAAAGCCTCTTACGGTTGTTGGAAACTTATAATCGGGGATTTTTATACTGGAAAGATTTTCGCCAATTACATTTACATCATCTATTTTGTACGGTAATATTTCACGTCTTTTTGCCGCCATTAATACTGGATTGTGTTCATAGGGTAATCCAGTAATTTCACCGGCGACAACATCAATGGCAAGATCGCTTGTCGATGCTAGTAAAAGTCCCACATGCCGTGGAGTACCTGACGCGCCAGGTCCTTCGCCTTCCATGGCAAGTACCGCGTCCATGATTGATAATCGCGGGGCTACGTAAAGAGATAAATCCAACAACATGTCCGCAAAACGCTCTTTATCGAATAACTTTGCGTGAAACCCTACTTTTGACAAACCTGGAATAATCCCAAAATGATTCTTTACAGCTCCCGTTACGTGCATAAATAAATGCGTTTTCATTTTACAGATATTAAATACCGCGTCGGCTTGCGTTATTGGCTTTATTACGTCAATTTGCTTCATCAATTTGCCCTGTGGGAAAGATACTTTGTCATATCTTGTATCCATATTTACATCAATGCCCGCCTGTTCCGCCGCCTCGTACATTCCGCAGGTTTTATAAAGTTTTTTTAGAGTCGCTTCATTATACAGATAGCCGGAACCGGGACTGTCGGCGATTAAGGGAATAGCGCCCTCATTCTTTGCAAGCTTGCCTATCGCGGCAATTATTGACGGATGAGTGCTGACTGCTCTTTCAGGAGGGGAAGCGCCTAACAGATTTGCTTTTAAAGTAATTTTTTCGCCTTTTTTGGCAAATTGTCCAATCCCGCCCATTAAATTAAGCAATTCATTAATTTTCTCGTCTGCTTTTTCATAACTTTCACACCTTACAACATAAACATTCGGCTTCATAAAATTCTCCCAATAAAATTAATCCGCAAACTCAATATTTACAGCGCGTTCATAGTTGAATCCGCGGTCGCTTGTTATTGGCGCGGGGAATATGTCAAAGTACACAAGCGCGTTACGCCCAAGCGTTAATTTGACAACAGGCGCGCCGCAACCGCGCTGAGTCTTAATAAGAGGGGACGCGCTTTCGCGAAGGAGCAGTCTTTGCTCCTGCGATGGGTTTGCGGGTTCTCCAATATCATGCCATACTTTTAACGGATTGCATACATCCTCGTCAACTGTTTTTGTAACTATGCAATACTCGCCTTCCATAAACGCGCTGTTTTCAAGTATAAAAGAAAGTGTTAAATTATCATCATCTTTAGCCAAAGAACCGTTAGCCGCTATAATGTTCCACGCGATGCCGCGGTAAGTTCCGTCTGCTTTCCTTAAAATGACGGCGTTCTCCGAGCGGTGAATACATTCGCCGTTTCCCAAGTCTTTGAAAAATTTAAACGCCCAGTATGTAGGTTTGAGTATCTTTCCGTTTGCGACAAGGCCAAATCCTCCATGAAAAGGCGTGAAAGGCACGCCCCATTCTTCAAAAATGTCCCCGAATGTCCAATATGAGTATGATTCGCAGGTGTCGCCAAGATACGCAAGCTGGTAGGCTATGTATGCGGCGTTAAGATTTGTGTCGTGTATAGGAGTGCGCGGCGAATACGATGTGTTAAATTCTGTGACATGCATTTCCATACCGCGGTATTCGGGGTAGGTGTCAATAATTTCACGCGACCGGTTTGTTTCAGCAAAAGCGCGGGAGAGCGGACTGAGTTTTGGATAGCCGTATTTGCCGTCATGTTCAGGTACTGTGATGTTATATAAATGTCGTGTCACAAAATCAAGAGGAAGTTTTTCATCGCGGCAGAAATTTAAAAAATCTTTTAACCAGGAAATATCATCAACGCCGCAAATGGCGGGGCCGCCGACTCTGAATTTTTTGGAAACTGATTTTACAGTAAGTATAGTTTCATGGAACAGTTTAAAATATTCTTTTCTGTCGGCATCTTTCCAGAAAAAGGGAAGATTTGGCTCATTCCAGACTTCAACTGGCCAGGATGTAACTTCATCTTCACCGTAGCGAGTTATTAGGTGTTGTAGTGTCGCGGCGACAAGTTTATTCCAATTCACGTAGTCTTTTGGCGGCGTAATATTACCGCGCCAGTAAAAAACAGATTTGTCGCCTGACGCTATCGCGTGAGGCATGAAACCAAGCTCAATAAAAGGGCGTATGTTAAGCTCCAGATAGCTGTCTATTACAAAGTCAAGATATGTAAAATTGTATTCGGGTATAACAGTGCCGTCTTCAGTTTTATACTCCTGATAAATAGCCATGTCTTCGTTGAAAAGACCATGCCCGCGTATCCATTTAAACCCGATATTTTCCTGAACAAGTTTTAATTGTTCAAAATATTCTTTTTGCAGAGCGAGTCCCATTCTTCCTGTTCCAATACAAAGGCATGTGTTGTTACGAAAAAGGACAACTTTGGAGTTTTTAAGCGGAAATGTTTTTTCTTGCATAATTCGTCTCTTTTTACTTATTATATTCTACTATAATTGTTGATATCTCGTCAAATTCACTGTGAAGTAAATGTTCTTCTATCAAATTTAATAGCTCATTTGTTTTTTGCGACCATTTTTTTCTTTTAAGATCGCCTAATGTACTTTTAATAATTTTTTTATCCATAACATCGCATGCGTCTTTTATTATTTGTAATTTCTCTTTTAATAGAGTTATTGATTCTTCAGAATCTTCGATGACTTCAATTTTTTCTTCCTTACTTTTTATTTCTTTTATAACCATGTTAAGATTTGCTAAGAATTCGTTTGTTTCCGATAATAATACGTTAATGTCTTTTTCTCTGCCAGCCTGTTCAAGTCTGTGCGCCGTATTGGACAATTCTTTTTCCCCGATATTTGCAAGAGCGCTTTTCATTGCGTGAACGTTTATTATATACATTTGAATATCTTTTTCGTCGTTAAGGTCATTTTTAATTGAGTTTTGAATAACATCAACGGCTTTTTCGGCATCTCTTGCGAATATTTTTGCCAACTGTGAATCAGCCTGTTGGAATCCTTTGCCGGGCTCCTGCTTTTTATCCATATCGGCTTTTTCTTTCCGCGCGGCTTCAAGCACTTCGGGAGGTTGTCTATCGCGAATTAGTTTGTTAAGAACTGTATTTAACTGGCGTATATCTATTGGCTTGGAAATAAAATCATCAAAACCGTTTCTTAAGAACATTTCAGCGTGTCCCGCAAGAGCGTTAGCTGTCAAGGCAACTATTGGTTTTGTATATCCCAGTTTTCGCAATTGTTTTGCCGCTTCTATGCCGTCCATCTTTGGCATCATGTGATCCATAAATACAACATCGTAATTATTGCCTTCTTTGATTTTATCAATTGCTTCAAATCCGCTTGTTGCAATATCAATTTTAAGCCCATAAGGAGTCATTAAACCTTTTGCGACGTATAAATTGGTTTCTACATCGTCTACAATAAGTATATATCCATAAGGCATGTAATCGCGGGTTATTTGCGCTTTCTTTGATTGTATAGAGTTGTTAAGTTTAAATTGACGCAGGTTTTCCGCCATTTCCTTGCCGATAATTCCGCTAATGCCTATACCGTCTGTTTTTTGAGGCAGTCTGACTGTTATTACCGTGCCTTCGTTAACCGCACTTTTAACATTTATTTTTCCATACATTAGGTCTACCAAGTTTCGCGTAATGGTCATACCCAGCCCGGCGCCTTCGGTGGTGCGGTTTGCTTCCATATTAAATCGCGTGTATTCATCAAAAAGCTTGTTTACTTGTTCGGAAGTCATTCCCTGTCCCGTATCGCTTACTTGGAAAATAAGAGTAACAATTACAGCGCCTCCGCCGCGCCCAACACATTCAGCATTAACCGCAAGCGTAACTTGACCTTCATCCGTATATTTAAAAGCGTTAGAAAGCAAATTGTTTAAGACCTGTTTAATGCGAAGATCGTCGCCGACCAAAAAAGCCGGAATGTTTTCATCTATTTCTATTATAAATTCAATTGGTTTACTCACATAACGAATATAATTTAATTGTATAATGTCATTAATCAGCTTTGCGACTTCGTATTTAACCGGCACCAACTCCAGTTTACCAGCTTCTATTTTTGAAAGATCCAATATGTCATTGATAATATTTAAAAGTAAATTACCTGAATTATTTATTTTAATAAACGCCTCGCTTGTAGCCGGAGGATGAGAAGAGTCTTGCATTTGAATTTCAGTCATGCCCAAAATAGCGTTTAAAGGAGTGCGTATCTCATGGCTCATGGTGGCAAGGAAGTTGCTTTTTTGCTGGGTTCTCATATCAGATTTCATTTTTGCTTGGGTAATGTAGTATAACATTGTGCATAATCCCCATGCTAATAATGAACCAATTATTATAAGGAATATCGCCATGTTGTTCACGCTTTTGTAATATTCTTTAACAGGGATAACAATGCCTAAAAACCAATCGTATTTAATTTTTTTAAAATAGACTACAGAATCTTCATACATGTAATTTTTAACACGGCGTTCAGAAATATTCATGCCCATTTCCAATTCAGTAGATAATAACGCAACGCCGCTGTCAGCGTCCTGTAATTTTGTGCCGATAAAATTTGTTTCGGGGTGGGCAATAATTTCCAGTTTGTTATTAACTAAAATTCCATAACTGCTGTCTGTCAAATTTATTGATATCGCGTGTTTATAAATTCTGTTCAATTCTATATCAAGACATACTATTGCTAACGGATTGTCGTTATCATCCGTAAGGTAACGTGAAAATGTAATGATTATTTTTCTTGTCAGAATGTCCCTATATGGCTCAGAAAGCGTAATTTTTCCTTTTGCGTCAATTGCTCTTTGATACCATGGTTGATTCTTAGGTAAAAAATTATCTGGCGGAGTCCATTTTCTTCCGGGAAGATATTTTCCGCCCCACTTAAAAAAATAACCGTGGGTAGTGTTTAACCCGGTCATACGGTCTTTTTCTCTCATAAGGAAATTGGTAATAGATGCCATATAAGCGGCTAAACTTTCTTCTCTTTCGCCTCTTATAAGCATACTGCGGATTGTTTCGGAATAGCCGTCAAGAAAAGTTTCCGGTTCCAGCAAGTTTGAAACTATTTCCGCTTCTGTAAAAGCAAGGGCATTTTCCGCGTCTTTTACCAGATGCCTGTGTTCAATACTGCTGGCGAAAATGAAGCTTGATACGCCCATTACTATAAACGCAATAACAATGATAAGCATTTGAATGCCGACTGAATTAATAGCCCGGTTTTTATCAGTTTTTGGTTGCAAGTTGCTCCTCCAGACAGCAATACCTTATAGTATCTGACTTTTAATATGGTAGATACTATAAATTATAAGCGATTATTGGTGAAAATGGTATTAAATTTTTAAATTTATCTGTTCAAGCAGCGTGGATGGAGAAAAGGGCTTTGTAATAATGCCGACCGCGCCCAGAGCCGAGCTTCGTTCTTCTATTTCGGCGTTTATGGTTCCTGTAAGAAAAATTACCGGAATATTACCCCAATTACCAGCTTTTAGCCTTTCCAGAGCTTCAAATCCGTCCATTTCGGGCATTTCTATGTCCAATAATATCAAATCAGGCTTAAATTTCTCAAAAAGAGCGAACATTTTTGCCGCAGACGGAACAGTCATCACGTTAAAATGGTCTTCTAAAGCCTCTTCCGCTTTTGCAAGGTTTGTGTCGCTGTCATCTACAACAAAAATTGTTTTCAAATAGTAATTCCTATTATTTATAATGACAGATTATTTACGAGTCCGGCTTTTGTCAAGATGTCGGATGAATGAAACTTGTGAAACAGCCAATCAGGCTGTCTCACAAGTTTATGTATCTGGGCAAAACTTGGCTTGTGAGCGGTTGTCTTGCCCGGGCGAAAAGTTTCTATTTAGGACTTATTGCATGTAAATCATCAGCAGTTCTTCCAAAATTAGTTTTTAATTTTTGATTTATATTGCTTGATTTAAGTACTTCTAGCGATGCTGTAGGATATGCATAACTGGCAAAATGTAATACAGTCCATCCATACTTATTTTGTTGGTTTACATTAATACCCGTATTTATTAATAAATTATAAACTTGTGCCTGTCTTGTTTTTACATCCATTGGATTAAGATAAAGAGGCATATCACCAAGAAAATTAATTTTTGCAGATGTTTCATCTTCAGTAATTGGCTTTTCCCAATTGATGCTTGGACCAAACGATGTTATACAATAAAACAAAGCAGTATGATTATTATTATCAAGTAAATTTACATTTATTTTTTTTTCAAGTAAAAATGTTACCAGATTTACATTATTAAAACTTGCGGCTATATGTAAAATAGAACGTCCTAATTCATCTACTTTGTCAGATAAATTTATTTTAAAGAAATCCATAATACTTTGATAATCTTCAGGTTCAACAATCATCAAAAGATACGGAGAATTTAATTTTCCTTCCGTTAATTCTTTAACGGTTTGCATTCGTTGCTCAAAAGGTATTGATTTATCGTTTAAGAATGAGCGAAAATATCTTGCGCTTTTATTAACCTCAATTTTACCTGATTTAATTAACAGCTTTATAACGTCAATATGCTTTTTTTCAACAGCTCTTTCAAAAGCCTTTTGAGGGTTCATGGCATTTTTAGATAATAAATATTCTGTTATTTCTAAATTACCGTCATTAGCTGCCCGTTCAAGCGGAGTAAAAGTATAATTACCTAAATTAATATCTACTCTTTTTTCTACGAGTTGTTTAACTTGTTTTAAATTTCCTTTTATTACGGCATCAAGTAAAGGAGATGAGTGTGGACTTGTACTTAAACAAGAATAAAAAGCTCCAAGTACAAGAATTAAAACCATTAGTATAAGGTTTTTCCTAAATTGTTTCATAATTGACCTCCGAAAATAATATTCTACTAACATATAATAATATAATTAAATAAATAAATTATTTCAAGTTAATTAATAATTTACCCGGGCAAAACTTGGCTTGTGAGCGTTTGTTTTGCCCGGGCAGGAATTTAATTAGTTATGGCCAACGGCGTATTATCAATGGATCAAGTCTTCCTTTTTCGTCTTTAGGCAATGTAAATAAAGGCGTTAAAATGATTCGACTTTCATTCTCTACCGTAAGCCTTAAGCGCCCATCTGGAAACGAGGATACGGTTTCAAATGTGTTTTCGTTTATTTGTTTAAGCAGGTAAGTTCCTTCGCGTATTGCCCAAAAAGGAAATTGCCTTTCAATTTCCATATAGATAAAACAGTCTTTTGTATCAACAATGCGGTATTCGGTTAAATATGGTAACTCTCCCCAAATACCAACAAGAGGATATTTTTTATTTTCCTGCTTACCAACTCTGTTTTGTAATCCATAACTTAATTTGTTTTTCACTAACTCTAAAGAGGTATAATTTTCATTAAATTTCACATCATAAAAACCTTTAGAAATAGTACTTTCCACAATGAAAAGCTTATCCAGTTGATCTGTTTGGTATCCTAAAGAAAACCATTCTTGTCTAAGACGTTCTTGGTACATTGTAATACCGGGTAATACTTCTAATTTACGAAAAATTACTTGGTAAGGTTTACTTAATATGTCAAATAACTCAGTTTCTAGAAGCCAATTATGCTTAATAAGCCAGTCATATTTTTCCTCTGCGAAAAGAGACAGGGAAACCGTAAAAAACAGGGCAAAATAAATTATTTTTTTCATATATCCTCCTAATAATTTATACTTATCTATTTTTAGTAACTGAAAAAATATTAATAGTATTATTTAATATATCTCCTGGTGAATAGCTTGATTTAGAGTTAAAATGTGTTGATTCTCTCAATGAATTAGCTACGTTATATTTATCAATACTAATAATATTACCTTCTTTATCTTTTGTATATTCAATACTTGTTACCGCTACAAAATGTGGTTCTTTCTTAGTTATTGGGTTTTGTATTTTTAATATTATAAAATATTGTTCACTAGATGATGCAATTATATTAAATGTTTCAATAGTTGGCGGTTCTCTATTTTTTACTTTTCCATTAGTTGACCAGTTTTCAAATTCCTCCATATATTTTACGGTATATTCATTATCTAAATATGATGTCATAATATTAGCTATTGATTGAGTGGATAATAAATTTTTACCAACAAAGTATTTATTTTTTAATATAAAATCATGAAAAGCAAGTGTATCTATTTTTTCACCAAGATATTTTTCAAGAGTATACTTTGTAGCCATAAACAAACACCCTGATAAAGCTATGGTAATAAATTCTTCTTCTTTATATCCATTATTTCTTAAAAGTACTTGGTCTTTTCTAAATACTTCAAATTCATCTTTATATATTATTTTATTTCTCTCATTAAATTCCTCATATGAAATTTTCTCTTGATATGGAAAAACTGGTTTTTTATATTTTAAGAAAGCAGCCCAAGCCTTTTTTTCATTTATCTCATCTACGACAGCTTTTGTGTCAGATAAAAAGAGTCGTATTCCTTTGTAGTCATACTGATAATCATTTCCATTTTCTATATTAAAGTTTATAACACCTTTAGAATAAATATTTTCAAGAGAATCAATATTACTGGAAATAGAATCATTATTACTTAAAAGAGAACCCTTATTAATATCTTTATCTATGAAATCATTGAAAGCAAATCTTTCGAATATATCAACAAACCAATTGTTTTCTTGTTTGATGCGATCTACCATTAACTCACTTGCTATTGTTGCAATCGCAACATTGTAAAAATTTGATTGGCTGGTATATATTTCTCCTGACGCGTCTGTTTGTCCGACAGTATACCCGTCTCTGTACGCTTCATATCCAAGTATTACGCCAAGAAGATATTGCTCCTCTTTGCTCATACCTTCTTTGTAACCTGCCAAATTTATTACTCTTTTTCCGTTTTCGTTAATTGTGGTTTCCGCGGCATAATCTCCTTCGGCACTGGTATTGATTAATGTCTTACCATTAAGTATATCCCATAATTGCCCTTTTTGTACACTGTCTCCGTAACCGTATTGGGTGCGTAATGCTATTAACGCATCAAAATTATTTTCTTTCCCATAATTGCTTATCTTTGTATTTACATCCCATACCTGTGTGCCTTTGTAAGCGGTAACTAAGTTGTCAATGCTGACGTTTACGCCGCCTGTTCCCACATTCATGCTTGCGCCATCGTGTCCAAGGTGAAGTTCAATAAGGCCGCTATTGAGTTTATTATTGGTTAATAAACTTAAGTTTAACAAATTAAAGGTAAAGTCATTCCCTAACGCGTAATTTACTCCTTGTCCTACAAGGGAGCCGGCAAGATTGTTAAAGGTCTGAAGATCATATTTGTTTTTTACGTTATTAAAGCCTTCTAATTTTTCGAGATTCATGCCGCTATTAATTGCTGTTAAGCTGGAGGAAGTAAAAGTACTTGACATGGAGACAAGTGAACTGGTAAGAGTTCCTTTCATGCCTTCGGTAAAAATTTTCCCTGAATAACCAAAGCCATGTTCGCTGTCGTATGTAATTGCGTTTATTGCGTTTGTGGCTAATCCTGTTGTAATAGTTTGTGTTCCTGTCATTACTGTATTTGCAAGAACTGTACTAACGGGAGTGCTTGCATTGCTCGCGGCAATACTTGTAATTCCTTTAAAACCGGTATCTGCTACACCGCTAAAAGCGCCGCCTATTACACTGGTGGCAGTATTTATTAGTACAGTTTTTCCAACGTTGACGGCAACTTCATCAATAGGTTTATATTTGTAGACCGCGTCAAGCGTTCCAAGCGTAATTTCGGTGGCGGAAGCTATGCCAACAGATAATGCTATTCCCGCGACGCCTCCTACGCCGTATGTGCAGACAGCGGCCACTATTGTTCCTACGATTGCGCCAATAATACGATGATTGGGCGCTTTGAAAGAGCTTCCCTCATCATCCCACATTCGTTTATCCCAGTAGGATATTGTAAATTCAGCGCTTCCTATTCTATCAATGGCTGACCAATATTGAAAATCAGACATAAGACGCCCCAATTCTCCGGCGCCTTCGTCGTAAAACATTTCGTCTCTCTGTTTTGTCGCTGTATCAGATTTTTTTTCCGCAGGACCGTACCCAATGTGCGCTCCGAATTTTCCGGGAGATTGTTCCCGTTCAATTCCGTTTTCATAAATTTTTATTTCATCTTCATCACTTCCAAATATATCGCCTGCAATTGTTTGTATTTCATTGTAAACATCATTAATTAACATCTGTATTGCGATAGTATCTAAACCAGCAAGATAATTTTCATCTAAATTTGTTTTTAGCGTTATCGGATCCATTTTGTAGTTTTTATAACCTGCAATAGTTACTGTTTTTAAAATAACAGGATTAAAAACCGTTGAACCTTTTACTATTTCTTTTACATAATCATTACCGTTTTTTCTCCAGAGGCCTTTAAGAATAAAAATATTATCCATGCTTTCTGTAAAGTTTTGATTGGCAGTGTTTACCATGCCAGTTAACCCTTTAATTGCTTCATCTGCGCTTTTACGGGCGTTGTAAGCGAGCTTTCTGGATTCGTTTTTGGAAATTTCCGCATTTGTTGATCTTGCCAGATCGGACGCGGCTATTTTTACAAGCGCGGAATCCCATGAAGAAACGCCGCCTACGCCGCGTTTTACAAGAGGAGAAGTTATGTTAGTAAAATTATTTAATGAATTAAATGCGCTTGCCATATTAACAATTCCTGAAGATTGTAAAAGGCTTGTCATAAGCTCTTGAATTGCCGGAACAGCGTTCCTGATACCTAAAGGTTCTCTTGTGTCTATGAAACGGGATAATCTTTCTCCTTCCGCGCCTATGAGCGATAAAAATGATTCCGACGCCGCTTGATTAGCGGCATTGGCTGCTTGTTGCAGCCATTCTTCTTTGTCTTCAAGTCCCGCAAGATAAGCGTAAGTCCATTCATTATTTACGCGTTCATATTCACTTTGAAAATTCAAGTTCCATTGCTTATATGCGTTCTCTAATTTTTTATAACCATCGGCCCAATCAGCTCTTCCGTTTTCTAATATTATCGCCGCTATAATCTGCCATTCATTATATTTTTCATTTATGTCTTTTCTAGTCAGACTCCATTCGAATTCTCTCGTTGAAAGTTCTGAGTTATATCTGTTAGTTATTGTGTTTGTAGTCAATAAAATTATTTCTTCTCCAATGTTGTTAAATAGTGAATCAGGATAAAATTCTATAGTTTCGTACAATGATAAATTTTCAATCATTGTGTCGTACATATTATAAAAATAAGATTTTGTTGAAACTGTATTGTTTCCATAAGCGTTATTTGCCGCAGTTCTGACGGTGTTTATATCCGCCGTCCCGTTAAAATAATCGTCTACAACAGATAAATAAGTATTATAAAATGTTTTCTGATTTTTCACGTCTGTAGAAAAAGTTGTTTCCAAATTAATTTTTGCGTTATATACTTCATTATTTGTCCAATTTGAAAGGGCAAAAAAAGCATCAAAAATATTATTGTATACTGCGCCTCCGTTTTTTTCTTGCATTGTCTCCCAGCAAGTTTTTATAATGTTGATATCTTCCAGTTTTGTTTTGGTTTTTAAAAGGGATGATTCAAGATCGTCCCAAACAATATTTAAGTTTTCAGTTTTTATTCCTTCATATTCATTTATTTTTAGGCAGGATTCGCTGTATAAGGAATATAAATTATTTATTGACGCTAAATTATTATTTAACCCGTTAATCCAATTATTTATTTTGTTTAATGTTTGCTCACGAGGTATTTTTATTCTACTATTAGTGTTTTTATTTATATCTCTCATATCAAACCAAAGAAAAAAGACAGGATTAATAATCCAAACATTTAAAGCAGTTTGCGCTTCTTTAACTAAAGCTTGAGTTTTATTTTCTATATATTCTAGCGCGTAATAATTATACATTTCATTAAAACCGGAAAAGTAATTATTACCTGTGGTTAATGTTATAATAACATAAAATTCAAGATCGGCTTTTTCTTCCGCGCTTAAACTGTTCCATTCCTTTTGGAATAAAGAATAGCTATTTTTAAAATAATTATCTTTCATATATGAAGAAAGAGTTTGGGATTTTGAAACAGGGTCCAACTTGATATATTCAGAAGCAAGAGAGCCATTACCGGTTAACTCTCCTCCTATCGAAAAATAATTATCCAAAACTTTTAAATCAGGATTTGCATTTTTTAACGACACGAGAAGATAATCCCTTGCATAACTCCATTGTTTGAATTTATTTTGATCACTAAGATATCCGGACAATCTTTGACTTAAGCCTCTAAGAGCTTCTTCATAACCTGTTATTTTAACATATTCTCCGTTTATAGATTTTGTATTATTATTAAAGAAGTCCATTACTGATATTACATCTGTTGAATTTACGCCGGTAATATTCATTGCTTCATCTCTTGAAAAAGCTAAACGTCCGTTTTTAACTGTAATAATATTTTCAATTTTCCATTCGCTTTTGGAAGTTGGCAAGTTATAATTCTGATAATTATAAATTACTCCCAGTCTATATAAAGAATTTTTATATTCATTATAAATAGTTTCATTCTTCATTATTTCTTTTCTATATACTGATGATAAATTTTCTATAGCTTCAAGCACTATAATTTTATTTGAAAAATTTTGTTCATAAGCTGAATATAACGCTTCATATTCAGGAGTATTATTTAAAGATTTAGACGATTCATTTTTATTATTTGAGATATCAGAAAGTACGCTTAAGACTGTTTGTGCTTTTAGCAAATTAGCCCTATAATCATCAATGTTAAGATTATCGGTACTTATATATGAAGTGCTTGTCCATCTTTGTATGGTGTCCTGTTTTTCATATTCAAAACGTTTTTGATCAACATTGTTATGGGCAATATTTAAAATATTATATTGACTATCATATTGAGAACCGACATTAAGGAAATTATTTGCTGCAATAAAATAATTATCCCTAAGTAAATTTATCGTATTTTCTTGATTATTTATTTCTTCTTCGGTGGCAGATAATTGAATTTTAATTTCATTTGGAGATAGTATAGAAAATCCTACTAATTTTGCCGCTTTTATTATTTCACTATATTGAGAATTTAATGAATTAAAATCGAAAAATAATTTCTGAATTTCTTCATAATAAAAGCTATATAATTGGTCGGCATAGTAATTATTATTATAATTATCTTTTTGAGAATAAATATTAAATGAATCATTAATACGGTTTGTGTAATAAGACGCGTAATACAATGCGTCTTCCAATATGCCTTCTTTCCATGATGTAGCCATTTTAATATCTGGATCCATATTTGCAATATATGAATCTAGCAGGTATTGACGCCAATTAGATTCGCTTTCTGTTGATCCAATTAAATTCATTGTTTCCCAAGATTTGGATATTCTAATTGTATAATCAAGAGTTTTTAATTCATCACAAATATTTTTAAAGTTATTATTCATTTCATTTATTACATCATCATAATTAAAATCATTAACATCATCAGAAACTTCAGTATCATCAGTATCGGTTAAATTTAATGTAGCTGCATTTTCTATAAAATTATTATATTCATCCAATAAGTTATTATATTCATCTAATAAATTACTATAAATGTTATTCAATTCAATTGTGTTATTTGTTAGTTCAATATCAGAATAAAACGCTATTGTTGAAATATAATTAATTATTGCATTTTTCCAATTGTCTATTTCGTATTGCAGCCAATCATGAATTGAAGTGAAACAATTATCAAAATCCGTAAGGAATTTAGCGGTATTTTCCGCAAAGTCTCCCGGTCTATTAATTAATGCAAGACAAATTGATTCAACATCTGGGATCTTATTTATTTCTGTATTAAGATTATAGTCATTAAACAATTGTAATAAAGAGTTACAAGTATTTTCCCAGAGTTGATTCCGAAACTCCGGACTAAGAGTAATTAAATCATTATTTAGTTCCGCTACTATCTCTTCATTAAGGTCGTTATCTGTATTAAGCATGTTTATAATTGTTTCTGAGGCTTCTCGCTCTTCCGCGATTTCCCATAACAATCCATATTCAAGCGCTTTAAAGTACACTGAATCAGTTCCTGCTGTTTCATATTTTTTATATTTATCAACAAGATTATTATATTTCATATTAAAGTCTGAATAGTAAAGGTTCTGTGATTTTTCTACAGATATAGAAAGAAGTGAAGAACGATCTGAGTATAGATCATTAAGCTTTTTTTCTTCTATTTGTAATAGTAAGGTTAAATTGTTTAAAATTATTTGTTGTTCTTTTATATCATTTCCTATTTGATTCAGCTTGCTTAATTCTATTTCATAAATAGCAAGAGAATTATTATAAGCGGTTTTTGCTTCTTCCCATGCCAGCAGTCCCTCAGCTTTAGTTATTCTTCCCGAGTTCAATTCTTCAGAATAAGATATTACAGCTTCCGCAATAGATGTTTTTCGTTCCCAATATAAAACAAGCGCTTTTGCGCGAATTAAAGCAATCTGAAACTCATCCAGATAAAAATCATCACTTGACGCATCAGATGAAAGAATATCTTTTAATGCTCCTGTTCCAAAGAGTTCAGCGTAATTTTCATAAATTCTATCACGCGCATCAAGGCTTGTTTCTATATATGAAAGATACATATTATAAGAATTTTGTATTTCAATAAGCGCATTAAATTTATTCTTATTAAAAAAAATACTATTTATACTGTTTGCAAAAATAATTTGCTCTGATAATGTCAATTCTCCCGCAATAATACTTTGTACTTGTAATAAATTATTATTAAGATTGTAATTCCAAGTTGAAAAGTTTATATACGAATATTCAAGACATTTCCATAGATTTGTAATTTCATTCGATATCCAATCGGCGAAATCGGCATCCTTTACTTTTTTTTCTTCTAAACCGAATTGCTTTTGCCAAAATTTAATATTTTCTATTGATGAAATGGCCGCCGAAGAGCTGATAAGATACATATCTATTAATGATTTTACTCTGTTTGTTCCTTCTCCTATGCGAATTGCGATATTTTGTTCAAATTCTTTTTTTGCATCGGCAATAGTTTTTTCAAATTCTTTGGAAATATTTTTAAACAGAGATTCGCCGGCTTGGAATAATTCTTTTGCGCTTAATTCCCATTTTTGTCTTTCTTCTTCAAATTGATTAAAAGCTGAAAGCCAAATAGCTTCTCCTTCTGAAAATAATTTAAAAGATTCCTGTTCCCATTCAATTCGCCTTATAAAAAATCTTTCTTCCGCGTCTTCCCACGCTTTTAACCCTCTTTCAAATTGCTCTTTGTACAAGCGAAGCCACTCCTCGCCTAATAGCGCAAGATCACCCGCGCCTGCGGAAGCTTGTTCTATTTTTATGTTTAGTTCTTCAATGCCTTTTTTGCATTTATCATCAGTTTCCGCGATTAATTTTTCCGTGAATTTTTTAGCGGCTTCATCATCTCTTTTTTTTCGCAGACTTAATATATCCTTTGTTCTGCGATTTATTAAAACTCTTTCTTCTCTGGCGGCGATATTTTCAAACTCGAATTTAATAACATTGCTTTGATCGTTAAAAGTTTCATTAATAATCGCGCTTATTGATTCGCGTGATTCAATCGGTATATATGCCAATAGTTCTGGGTATAAACTATTTATAACATTTTTAAATGAAGCGCTTGTGGTATTTAAAATATTATCAGTTTCATCACGCCATAATGTTAAATCATGTGAGAATTCCCTGTCATCCTCATTCGGCCGTATTATAAGAGGGTCGCCCGTATTATCGTCAAAAATTATATTTCCTTCCACATCAAGATGCCATGAATAATTTTTTTGAGACTCATTAAGCATTGACGACAAATTTAACAGGGCTTCTTCCGCCGCTTTGCCAAAAAACCTCCCCATTAGCCATTGTGAAAAACGTTTTTCCAGTTCTTCATCGCTCCATTTTACAATTTGCGCTTTTGCATCTTCATAAAGGAGCGGATTTTCATATAAACTGCCTGCAATTAATTCCCAAGCGCATATCGCTTGTGTTACGCCAAATTTTGCTTCTGCAAGCCATCGTTCGGGATTTAATTCCCTATCCGCCCTGCTAAAATGGCTGTCTATAACGCTTCTGTTAAAACCTTTAATTTCTCCAAGAGGCGTTGATGTAGGTTGCGCGAAAATAACCGATGGAAATATTCCGGTTATAAAAATTATTGTTAATATTATTGAAATTATTTTATTAAATTTATTAAACATTTTTATTCTCCCTTTTTTTTGTTTTATCCCGCACAAGCGGGGTTTTTTGAGTGATAGATAAAATTGACGGAATTACAGTAATCGATAAAAAAAATGAACACGCTACTCCAAGAGCGCTGACAAGCGAAATAGTGCGTATCAATGTGTTAGCGCCCTCTGTCAGAAAGAGAAACGGAATTGCGCCGGCAACGGTTGTACCGGTGGTGGAAATAAGGGCGGGTATTTTTAAACGGATAGCGTAATAAATACTTAATGCTGATTTTTCTTTTCCTTTTTTAATTTTTGAGCGAAGGCCGTCTACGCATAAAATTGCCGCGTTCACTGCCATTCCGCTTACTACGATAAACGCGCAGGCGACGGCGGAATTGTATGAGTTTCCAGTCATAATTAAAATTAAAGCGGGAATAGCCAATGAAGGCGGAATAGACGAAAGAACAAGCAATGGAACGATAAATGATTCGTTAATTGCCGCGATGATCATGTAACAGAAAATAATTGCTAAAACAAATGAGAATACGGTTGCGGATAAATTCTCACTTTGTTTAATGGCCTCAGGATCGAATTCTACGGAATAGCCGGGATCAAGCTCAAGTTTTTCAAACAGGCCTGTCAGTTCCTTTTTTACACGGCGTGGATCCATTGGTTTAGTAGTAATTGTTATAGAAGCGAATCTTCTGCGGCTGTCTCTTCTTATGCTTGACGGTTCGATTTCTTCTTTTTTCTTCATAAGGGAATCAATCTTTAAATAAGAAATATTTTCTTCTTTCTTTGCTGAAACAAGCAAATTCAACGCCCCTTTTTTTGATTGATACATTCCGTTTCCGTTTGTGCTTACTCTTACATCCGTTTCCCCGTTTTGATCAATTTTTTTATACGCCACAGGACCGTACACTCCAAGACGGACTTTGGAAGCTGCGGAATAAAAATTAATTTTTAATTCCGCAAATACTTCCCTGTCCGGCAGCAGAATCAATTTGTCGCTTCCCTGTTTAAAATTAAGAACTCTTTCGCGAACCAACGGATGTTCCGCGCAAATACGCGCGAGCACTTCGGCAAATTCTCTGCATTTTTTGTCTTCATCGCCGTAAATAAAAATTTCCCAGTACCGATCCTTCGCCGAGTTTTCATGAAAGAAAATGAATCCGCCCGGAATATAAATTTCTCTTGCCAATTCTCTAACAAGATTTGTCTTTGTTTGTTTAGGATCAAAAGAGATAAGAAGTGAACCTGAGCCCGTCCTCGCGCTTGTTTCCACATTTTTTATTCCCGGTTGCTTTATTAACTGTTTGCTGTAAGCCGCCATTAGGCGATCTGCTTCCTGCGCGTGAAGTCCTCCTTTAAATTCAACTTGTGCGTAGACTGAATCTTCTGAGCTGTAACCTGATGTGTCTACGCCTTTTACCGATAAGACGATGATTGTAAAAATTGAGATAATAGCGCAAGATGATAAAATTACAAGCGGGTAACGATTGCAGTATTTTATAACAGCGGCAAGACATCTGCATAGGTTATGTGAAATCCGCCGCTCCGCGATGAGCAAGAATTGCGGAGTTTTAAAAAAGTATTTTTGTTTGTTGGAATTTAATTCCCAGAGCAGAAGCGGCGGTAATAGCGTAAGGCTCAATACAAGCGCGGTGACGGTTACAACGGCTATTGCGCTTGCGATAATTTTTGAGTTGTCTTCCATTGCTAAAAGCGGAAATAAGGCGACAATGGTTGTCGCTCCACCCGCCAAAAGCGGCGCGGTAAGAGCGGACAAAGCCGCTTTAGCGGATTCGTAATTTAAACATTTTCTTAATTTTTCAGAGCAGAGAATAACGGCGTCAATTGCGGTACACACTCCGGCGGCGATTCCCGCAAGAAGAAGTTTGTCGGGCGAAAAGCCAATCATCATTAAGATTGCGATTGATATTAAACAAATTAACGGAATTGATAACGCGCAAAAAAGACCGGCGATATTTACGCTATTTTTTCCGCTTAGTAAAAAACTTATTAACGCGACCATGACCGCGCCCGACAAGGCGGCATTTAGAACAGATTTGTAAGCGGTACTTTCTTCCGCTCCAAGGTCTGATAAAACTGTAAATTCTATTGGCAGGGAAAGACTAGATAATTCCTTTTTTATATCAGATGACAGTTTGCGTAAATCCGCGCCGTGCCGCCCCATTATGGCGATGCTTGCGGTTTTTTCACCGTTTAAACGCGACAAAATATCCGGTTCCCTATCCCTTTCACTGATAACGGCAATATCGGAAAGTTTCACATATTTTCCTTCTCCAAGCGGGATTAGAACAGTGCTAAATGACGAGTAACGTCCGTCTACGGTAACAATTATTTCCCTGTTATTTCGCGTAACCATTCCGCCTGAAAAAATTGAATCATTTAGTCCCAGAACGGACATAATTGTTGACGGTTCCAATCCAAGAACGCCAAGTTTCTCTTGATCAAGAATTATATATATTTCTTTTAATCCCACTCCTGAAACAATAACTTCTCCCGCTCCTTCCAAACTCTCCAGGCGTGGTTTTACAATTTTTTCCAGTGTTTGCGCCGCGTTGTTTGAATCGTCGGTTATAACAGATGCTGACCAAACGGGTATTCTTGAGTTATTAGAACTTAAAATCTCCGGTCTTTGCGCCGATGACGGAAGAGTTTCATATACTCTTTGCGCCGCGTCGCGAATAGCTTCATACCTGCCGTGCGTTCCAGGCCTGAAGCGCACAAAAACGCTTGACAGGCTGTTTTCACTGGAACTTTGAACGGCCATTACGCCTTGAATGGAAAAAAGCGCGTCCTCAAGCGGAATAGTCACGCTTCTTTCCATTTCTTTTGCGTCAATGCCGTAGTGTTTTATTTTTATTACATAGGCTCCTCCATTATTTTCTTTAATTTTTACGTTTGAATTGACAATGACAAATAACGATAAAGCGCAGATTCCCGCTAAAATACAGAGGCTCATTTTTTTTCTTTCTAAACGAGAAACAATATATTTCATATAACGTCCTCGCTGTGAAGTTTCCAATTAAAATACCGTATTAAAACGGAAGGAATCGCAAACAGACTAATTAAAGTCGATACGGTCAGCCCTCCTAACATTGCCGCCGCCATGGATTTTTGCGAATTTCCCAAAGGACTGAAGATTAATGGTAAAAGAGCGAAAACAGTAGTTGTCATTGTGATTAATATCGCCTGAAGGCGTTCTTTGGCTCCATTGCAAACTGCATCCGCCACGGAAAAACCTTCGCGAATTTTTTGTTCGCTGATTTCAAAAAGAATAAGGCTGTTATTCACAACAAGCCCGAATAGTGCGGTTAATCCAAGTACCGCGCCTGAATCAATTTTTGAGCCGCTGATAATAAGAGCTGGCCCGGCTCCCGCAAGTGAAAATGGAATGCTTAACATTAAAATAAGGGGGAGCAGAAAAGATTCAAATTGAGCTCCCATTGTCATGTACAGAAGGACAAGCACAAGGATAATGTAAAAAATCAAAGAGTTTTTGTAGCGGCTGAATACCGATTCGTCGGCTCCTGCAAACCAAGGAAACCGCGCGGTTAATTTTTTAACGGAAGCCGGAATTTTCTTTACTGCGGCTATGTCGGCGTAAATGACATCGGATCTGTCCAACCGCGCAAGAGACGCCTCCGCTTCTTTCTGTTCTATTTTTACAAGAGAGCCAAGATATACATTTTTTCCCTGTCCTGATTTTAATGGGATTTGTTCAAGACGCTGAATAGGATCGTTATGCGTTCTTTGCTCTCCCGTTACGCGAACATTCAATGGTTTGCCTTCAATTTCAAGTTTTGTTGTTATGACTCCCTCATTAAGAATGTAGAGCGTTTCCGCTATTTGCGACGCGGGAATTGAAAGATATGCGGCGGTTTCCCTATTTGGATATACCCGTATTTCAGGCCTTTTTCCCCACGGACGGAAATTTACCGCTGTAGTCGCGGAATTAAATTCATTTTGCGTAAATTCAAGGCGCTCAAGCAGTTCTTCCCTGTCCTTGCCTTTAATTACAAAAGTCCGCTCCGCCGATAACCCCAAAAGAACTTCTATCCTGTCTTTTGGAAAATACGCAGAAAAAGAAAATTCATTGCGCTGTTCTAAAACTTTCTTAATTTCAAATAACGCTTATTCCGGCTTAACACTTTTTTTAAGCATACAATGCAAAATAAGTTCTTCTTTTTTATAATCAATGTCCGCCCTTCTGCTTACGTCTCCTTCTTCCGCGCCCGCTATTCCATAAACAGTTTTTACAAACGGCAGCCCTGAAACTATCAAGGAGTTATTTTGAGTGTCATTTATTATTGTTTCCAACAAAGTTCCGTGGGGGTAAATTATCGAAACTTGTACTTCTTCCGCTTCATCAGGATTAATAAAAACTACCGGACGCATTAGGAGGGACAAGAAACCAACAATACTTAACAATGCGGAAACGGTTAAAAACTTATCCGAGTTGCGAAGAAGAGTTGAAAGCAAAAAAACATACTTTTTTTCAAGACTGCCATTTGTAAAAACTGATTTTATTTTAAATAATTTATTTTTACTGATTGTTATATTTTTATTGGCTGTTAGCTGATTTCCAAAGAACATGGAATAAAGAGAAGGAAGAAAAAATTGCGCGTAAAGCCATCCTGCGGCTACCGATGTGACGAGAGAGACGGCTATATCACCGAAGAGGCTGCCTAAAGGGCCAGGCAGCATAATAATCGGAATAAAAACAAGAGACGTTGTAATGGTAGAGGCGATGTTTGATCCAGATATTGACGCAGCTTTGCTTCCGATTTCTTCCGGTTCTGGTACTGTTTGTCTTTCTTCAAAAGCCTGATGAAGCAGATCGATTATAATTACGCTGATGTCGGAAACAAGGCCTATCCCCATTGCAAGTCCGCCGAGGCTCATGCTGTTTAGGGATTTTCCCATAACGGAGAGAACGCAAATGCCCGCTGCGGCTGAGACGGGAATTGAAAGCGCCGCGAGCAAACTGTATTTTATACGTTGGATAAAAAGCAAGAGAACCGCTATTACCGCTGTTACGCCAAGAGCGGCTGATATTAATAAACCTGTTATGCCGCTTAAAAGCGATGAAGATGAATCAGTCACCAGTTCGATTTTCGCGTCACGCGAAAAGAGAGAATTAGCCTCATCAATTGTTTTTTTTATTTCTTTTGACAGACGCAGCGGGTCGGAGCCTGGCCTGCGGTAAATTTCAAGTCCTGTGGCTTCTTTACCATTGTAAACAAATATGCTTTCCCGCCGGGCGGTGGAGTTAGAAATCTCCGCCGCGTCTTCAATTTTAAAAGAACTACTGTTTGCGGGAAGAATAATTTGTGAAAGTGAAGAAACAGAATCAGGTTTTCCAGAGCTTACGACGACTAATTCCATGTTTCCCTCACGCGCGTTTCCGGCGGGAATATCAGCGGTTTCCTGCGCGACAAGGTTTGTAAAGTCAGAGGGAGAAACGCCAATAGCGGCAAGACGCTGCACGTCAAGAGAAAGCCGTTCTTCGTTAATTTCACCGCCGATAAGCGTTACGGAGCCAACCCCGTCGATTCTTCGCAGACGCGCCTGTATTTCGTACTCCGCGAGTTTACGCGCAAATTCGCCGTTCCCGTTATGTGAACTAACAGCCACTATGGCATGAACTTCATTCCCTGTGTCCGCTGATGTTACAGTCGGCTTGCTTACTCTTTCGGGAAGTCCCGGATAAACTGCGTCAATCGCCTCGCGGACAAGAACTGAAGCCGCCATTGTGTCGGTACCCCAGCGGAAATCAAGGCTGATAAGAGACCTGTTGTCGCGTGACACGCTTCTCATTCTTTCAAGCCCTTTAATTGGGGAAAGGCCGTCCTCCAACGGAATGGTGACCATGCTTCTTATTTCATCAGCGGCCATGCCCGGATATAGCGTCTCTACCGTTACTCTTGGCACTGAAAATACCGGCAATCTGCTGACGGGCATATTAATAAGAGAAAAAACAGCCGAGAAAATTAACGCCGCTAGAATCATGATAACCGTAACAGGCCTGCGTATAAAAAGAGTGATTAGTACTTTCATAAACATCCTACTTTACCAATGATATTTTTAAAGATTTATCATTACGGTTTCCTAAAGTGTCTTTAAGTCCCGCCGCTATTAAAATATTTATAATTCCAAAATTTGTTGAGTTAGTCAGAGTCCCTGTAATTTCAATTCTTTGACAGCCTTCCATTTCATTATGCGGATATGGAATTGTAAAATTAGTATTTTTCATTTGACGCGGAGAAAAAGAAATAACATTATTACTTGTATCTATACGGAAAAGTTCCATAAAAGAAAATAAATCAATAAACGCTTCTTCCGCAGTTTCAAAATACAATTCAATCCATGAAATAATATTTTCACCAGACGGATAATTTACATCCGTTATGGGAAAATCACTAAAAAGCGAATCGGCTTTAAAAAGTTTTAATTCTTTATCCGTACCGCTGTTTGGAGCCATTGGTATTCTGATTCCCGCGAGCGTAGGCGGTTTGGAATGTTTTCCGTTAGCAAAAATTCTAAAACTGTACTCTTCTTTACTTTCATTGCCCGCAGCGTCTTTAATACCGGGTTTAATCCTAAATAAAAATCTGCTTTCATATGCCGGCGCAATGTCAAATCTAAAAGTAAATTCAGTTTTATAACCTGATAATGTTTCCATTATTAAATTAGGACCGTCATCGACGCTTAAATAATTTTTAACAGTTATACTGTCTACCGGTCTTGAAAAAACAAGCGTCAATTTATCATCTTTTTCCCAGTCATAGTTCTCTACCGGCAGTTCAGAAGCGCCGGTATAACGTCCGTTTGGGGATAATAAAAATGATTCATTTTTATTTGTGATTCGCTTTGCATTTACAAGATACGGAATTTCGATATCGCTTATTATTGTAAATACGCAAGAAAAATCATTCCTAATATTCATCCCATTGTTAGCTGTCAATGATGAGGAATATTTTATTTCGTAACGGGTTTGTTGACTCCAGGCTTCTATGGGCGTAAAAATCGCTAGTTTTTCATCGTTCTCCAAACGCCAAATACCAGTCATTGAGGGGACAAAAAAAACATTGTCATATATAGTTTTTAACGTTATTGGTATGGAGAACTCCAATTTTATTTCCGCTTTTGGGTCACTCACTTCAGCATACATTTCAGGATAATTTGATATAAGAACAGGTCTGGTGTTTTCGGGTCTTGTTGAAAATTTTTGTTTAAAGGCTTCATCCATGGAAAGCCCTTTGGTATCGTGCGCGTCTGCTGAAAGACTTATTGCGTAATCGATATTTATTTCCAATGGAATAAGAGGGGCAAAGGTCATTTTTCTGCCATCCCATAAAAAATTCCCTCTTATCTTATTTCCGTCCCCTGTTAATGAAAAATTTTTCTCTATACTCGCCATGTCAGGATCACCGGAAAAATCAAGAGATACAATTATTTTCTCAGGTTCGCTCTGATAGCCATTGCCCGGAGTCCATGACGTTACTTCAAACAGGGAGGACCTTAATATATCGCAGGAAATAAATGTAAATATGTTAATTAGAAATAAAATAAATAATTTGTTTTTCATTTAATTGCCTCCAGATAAATAACTACGTCTTCTTTCATAAAAAAACCTGAATCAGAAATTATTCCGTTTTTTCCGCCTGGAATTGTCAGTTTGTAATAATAGGGAATTTCCTCGCCTACGCTTAATCCTTCCCATTGCATAAAGAGACGGTCGTCAAAAATCCATTGAATATTGCGGAGAGCTACAGGCGGAAGATATTTTGGGAAAAAGTATGAAAGCGATATTTTTTGCGGCATATTTTGTTTTTCTTCAAGACCGAAGATTAGCGAAAAATGAATTGATAGGGTTATTTGTCCTGTTCCCTGATCAACATGGACAGGGAATACATTGTTTGTTGGGGAAAAATTTTCCATTAGCTGGCCATTGGCAGAGGTGATTGACAAAACATTTAAATACGGAATATCAACATTAAAATTTAATCGATAATCATCGCCAATTTTTAAACCTTCGCTGTCTTTTGTGTCGCCTGAGACAATTAAAGTATATGATGTTTCCGGTTCCGGATTTTTTGATAAAATATATACAATACTTTTTTCAGACAACATTTCTACCCTGCCTGACAGAGAAGGTTCAAATCTCAGAGAACGAAGAACGTTTTCTCCCATAAGTTTGTTAAACGAAACCGCAATTCCCTGTCCTGGGAGCAGACCGGTTTCAAGATTTGTTCCAGTTGGATACCAGCAACCGTCCGAAAAAAGTACGGGGTACACGCTTGTCACGTTAGGAAAAGTTTGATCTAAATCAGTTGTAAAATAACCTGAATAAGTTTTTGGTAAAGGAACTCCGTCAATACTTTTTGCCGAATCTTTTAAATTCCACCTGTACATTAACCACGGAGATAGAGATTTATCAGGAGTAACTTTTAGCGTTGTATCGTTATCAGACCATTCAAAAGTTTTATTTCCAATTCCTTCAAGCGTAAGAGCGGATTCCACCGTATGTTTTTCCATTGAGCGTGAAAAATTAAATTCAAAAACTACATTGTTTGTTCCAATTGATGATCCGTTTGCGGGAATGTACTGTTCAAGCAGAGGCGGAGAATTTTTATTGATTGCGTAAAACGAAACAAAACGCTCAATAAGCATTTCTCTTTTATCAATAGATCGAATAGTTCCTAAAAAACTTAATGTGTATCGCACTCCAGCTGTCCATCCTTGTACGGGTACAAAGTAAAGATTATTTTCTTCCCAGTATTTATCCCCCATGACTGAACCTATGTCCGAATTTATCTGCAAAATTCCCTCAACGTCTTCTTTTTGCATTTCCGTGTCAAACTTGAGTATTACAGGACTGTATAAGTCAGGTAAAAGAGAATTGATTTCAGCAGGTTCAATTTCTATTCCAATCGGGCGTAAATCGACAAATTGACTAATATCAATTTGACTTAAGTCAAAATTACTTAGGTTAAATTGACTAAAGTCATAATAATCGCATGAGATATTTAAAATGACGCATAACAAAACGAGAAATTTATTCCAAGATCGAAACATTTGTTCCCTCCCTTAAATCCGGATCAGGGCGCAGGACGACAAGTTCTCCGGCGTTTAATCCCGATGTTATTTCACATTCTTCCCCATGAGCGGCTCCGATAAATATTCTTCGCTCGGTTAATGATCTGCCATTAACGATAAAAACCGCGCCTTCGTTGTTTTTCTGGTTAAAAATTGACGACTCAGGAATAAAAATAGCGCTTCTTGGCGGTCCCAGATTAACCGTAACGCGCGTGAACATTCCGGGTTTTAGTTTGTTATCTGTTACACTTGTATTTTGCAGTAAGACACGCACAAGGAAACTTAAAGATTGACTGTCTGCCTGCGGATAAATCAAATCAATAACGCCGTCCCTTGTTTCGCCTGTTCCGTCTATCAATACGGAAGCAGCCATTCCCTTCTCCATCCGCAGAGCGTCCTTTTCACGAATAGGAAAAATTGCGTATAACGAGGCAATATCGATAAGGCTTAAAATTTTATCCTGAGCGCGGACGCGTTCTCCCTCTTCAAGGTAACGGGCGCCGATAATGCCCGAAGCCGGACACCTTATTGTAAGCTCCGCAAGAGCGATGTTTGCGGATGTAAGTTCTTTTTCCGCCGCGTCAAGTCTCGCATTTGCGGCTTCCAGTTCAGCTTTTAAACTTGATGTCATAAGCGAGACAAGCGCGTCCTGCCGCTCATCATCGTCTAACGGAACGGGAATACCGGCTTTAACAAGATCCTGATCGCGGCAGCCAATGCGCCTGATCTCAATTTCTCTTTCCATTAGCTGAATTTGTTCCCATTCGGAATCAAGGTTAAAGCGGCCTACAAGAATTGCCTCCGTGTGAACGCCTCCAGCTTTAAACAGTTTCTCTTGATTTTGATGCTTGCGCTTGTCTTCTTCCCATTTCTTTTTAGCCATAGCAAGTTCCGCGGAAGCTTTATCAAGACTTAAAAGTTGCGCCTCTGCCTGAAAAACGCCTTCAAGAAGCCTTGATGCGGCTAAATTCCGCGCCGCCAGAGCCTGCGAATAATTGTTTTCCGCGCGTTCAACAGCTAAATTGATCTGCGGGTTTTCAAGCCGTATAATAATTTGCCTTTGGCGCACATAATCGCCTTCGCGGAAATAAAGTCTTTTTATTACCGCATCCTGCGGAGAAGTTATATCTACTTTAGTAAGGAAAGACAAACTGCCAAATCCCGACGCTTCATCAGGTTGTTCCCTGATAACCGCAGACGTTACGCGCACATTTTTTGGCTCGTTGCCGATGTTAGTATTCTTTTTACAGGCAAAACATAATAAAAATATCATGCTGATAAATATCAGCTTGATAAATATCAGTCTAATAAATAGGTTTTTAAATTTATTTTTTTGCTTTTATTTATTTTGATTTTTTCAGCGTGCGGCGGGAAAAAGGTTCCCGGGACACAGTTGGAAAAAAGGACATTGGCTGAACCTGTTGGGGCGGCTGATTTATCGATGGCTGATTTATCAATGGATAATTTA
>NZ_BDHE01000014.1:0-47147 GCF_054786175.1 Treponema sp. R8-4-B8 | reverse complement strand
TGAATAATTGGTCGGTCTGCAACTTTTAACCAGCCCACCTGAAGCGGAATAAGAATTCAGTTTACTCGAAAAATTGGTCGGTCTGCAACCAAAACATTATTTACAATGTGCGTCTAATCAATTCAGTTTACTCGAAAAATTGGTCGGTCTGCAACGGGCTTGCGGTCATGACCAGCTCGACCGCAAATTCAGTTTACTCGAAAAATTGGTCGGTCTGCAACCAAAACCCCGTGACCCCGAGGCGAGGCCAGAATTCAGTTTACTCGAAAAATTGGTCGGTCTGCAACAGTACAATAGAAGGATCGAAACGAAACGAGAATTCAGTTTACTCGAAAAATTGGTCGGTCTGCAACAAGCAACAGGCCGGATAACGCCTTTGACTCAATTCAGTTTACTCGAAAAATTGGTCGGTCTGCAACCGGCGGCGCGTAACACATCCGCGCCTAAATAATTCAGTTTACTCGAAAAATTGGTCGGTCTGCAACCGGGTAATATTCGCGCCAAAATTGATCACAATTCAGTTTACTCGAAAAATTGGTCGGTCTGCAACACGAAGGTGAAGAGGTCGCGCCCACCGTTAAATTCAGTTTACTCGAAAAATTGGTCGGTCTGCAACCTAAAACAGGGTTTCCGTTCATCCGAAAAAATTCAGTTTACTCGAAAAATTGGTCGGTCTGCAACCATGGAGTAGATATTTACACAATGCTAAAAATTCAGTTTACTCGAAAAATTGGTCGGTCTGCAACACAGGTACTGCGTGTTTTAATATTATATCTAATTCAGTTTACTCGAAAAATTGGTCGGTCTGCAACTTATAACTGGCGTTATAGCCACCCGATTTCAATTCAGTTTACTCGAAAAATTGGTCGGTCTGCAACGTAGACATAAAACACCCCATAAGGAAGCGGAATTCAGTTTACTCGAAAAATTGGTCGGTCTGCAACCGTGCTTCTTTACCAACAATAATCAGGGCAATTCAGTTTACTCGAAAAATTGGTCGGTCTGCAACCGTCTAACAAGAATTTAAATAATCCGCTCGAATTCAGTTTACTTGAAAAATAGATCGGTTTGCAACCTGATAAATTTTTGTCCGAACGTTCGGACAAATTCAATTTACTTTTAAAATTGGTCGGTCTGCAACTATCAAAATATCGGTACTATCATTGTAATTACATGATAAAAAGCATATTCTACCTTTGATTTTGTTATGGTAAAAGCCTAATAAAAAACACCTCGCAAATTGTCCAAACTATTAGCGATTATTCTGTATAAAAAAGATGACAGTCTTCCATTTTAGTCGTTTTTGATCTATAATTGAATACACAATTAGTAAAAAGGAGTAATATGTCAATTCCAAAGGAAATGCAAGATAAATACGATGAGATTGCCGCGATGCTCATTGAATTTTGTGATAAAAAACTCAACGAAGATTATAAAGACTTATGTCTGCGATTGTTGGAAAAACTCTGTCGTAAACGCCCATCACCATTACTTTCAGGAAAAACGTCTACATGGGCGGCGGGAATAGCGTATGCCATAGGGTCAAACAATTTTATCTTTGACAAGACGCAGGAGATCCATTTAACCGCAAATGAGCTTGCTTCCGCTTTTGGCGTTTCTTCCAGTACGGCCAGTAATAAAGCGGCTGAATTAAAGAAAATGTTTAAGATTAATTATTTTAATATCGAATGGATGCTGCCGGAAAATATAGAAGACAACCCAATGATTTGGATGGTCAAAGTTAACGGTCTTATTGTCGATGTCCGCGATATGCCGTTGGATATACAACAACAAGCGTTTGAAATGGGAATCATTCCCTATGTGCCGGGAGAAGAGGATATGGAGGAGAAGTAAAAAATAGTTTAATCTAGGAATATGGACGAAGCATCCTTATTAACTCTACAAAATGAAATTTTTGAATTAGAGCAAAAGTTAGCCGATAAAAAACACAGACTTGAGGAAGCACGAACTATCCTTGAAAAACAAACTGCCGATACGATAACAACGCAAAAATCGTTGTTAGGTGATTCATCTCAAGCTTCCTTGATCGAGATAAACAACAATTCCCCTCCAGAAATAAAAATCGCCCTGTTCCGTTCCCTGTTCAAAGGTCGTGAGGATGTTTATGCAAAACGTTTTGAAAGTAGGAAAACAGGAAAATCCGGCTATCAGCCAGCTTGCAGAAATGAATGGGTGAGGGGTATCTGTGAAAAACCCAGAACAAGCTGTGGCAGTTGTACTCAACGCTCATTTGAACCGGTAACAGATGATGTGATCAGGAATCATCTTACCGGATCTATCGTTATGGGGATTTATCCTTTATTGCCAAATGAAACCTGCCATTTTCTTGCGATTGATTTTGATAAAGAAACGTGGCGGGAAGATGTAAATGCGTTTATGGAAACTTGCAGCATGGAAGAAATACCCGCTTCTCTTGAACGATCACGTTCAGGTAACGGCGCTCATGTATGGATTTTTTTTGATAAGCCGATCTCGGCTGTTAAAGCGCGAAGACTTGGGTCATTTCTGATGACACGCACGCTAGATACTAGACCGGAAATCGGACTTGATTCATTTGATCGTTTTTTCCCAAACCAGGATACTATGCCCAAAGGCGGCTTCGGTAACTTAATCGCTCTCCCTCTGCAAAAAGCCGCAAGAGACAAAAATCACAGCCTTTTTCTTGATAGTGACGCAGACTTAAGTCCGATGACGCCTTACGTCGATCAATGGGCATTTCTTGCTTCTATAAAACGGTTAGGTGAAAACAAATTGGATTATATTATCCAAAACGCCATTCAACATGATGAGCTTTTGCCTGTAGTTTATGATCAGATAGAAACCGATGATGAAGCCAAACCGTGGCAGAAAAAACCAACTATTTTACCGAACATTACTGAGCCAATCCCTCAAAAAGTTGAAATAATACTCGCTGAACAGCTTTATGTTAATCACACCGGCCTTCCGCCTGTATTGCGTAACCGTATTTTACGGCTTGCATCTTTCGCAAATCCTGAATTTTATCAAGCTCAAAAAATGAGGCTTCCGACATGGAACAAACCGCACATACTTTACTGTTATGAATTTTTTCCTGAGTATATCGGCTTGCCTGTAGGATGTTTGGATGGTTTGTTGGCTATCTTTGAGCATTATCAAATAACACCCGAATTGCATAACAAACAAAATCACGGAAAGAGTATTGATGTCCGATTTACTGGAGAACTTCGGGGTGATCAAAAAGAAGCCTTAAAAATGTTGATGGCACATAACACAGGAATACTTTCCGCTGCCACAGCTTTTGGCAAAACTGTTGTCGCCCTTAAAATGATAGCGGAACGAAAAGTAAATACGTTAATATTGGTTCATCGCAAATTGCTTGCAGACCAATGGGCAGAGCGGATAAATCAATTCTTGGGAATTTCTAAAAAGGACATAGGTTATTATAGCGGGACAAAAAAGAAACGTACCGGAATTATCGATATAGCAGTTATGCAGAGCATTGTAAAAAAAGATAAAGTTGAAGATTGGGTAGCTGAGTATGGCCAGATTATTGTTGATGAGTGTCATCACATTTCCGCTGCTTCCTTTGAGCGGATCATCAGAAAATGTCCAGCATATTATCACTTGGGGCTTTCTGCGACAGTTATCAGGAAGGATGGCCAACACCCAATCGTCATTATGAATTTGGGAGAAGTCCGTTATTCTAATACTCGGAATATCCCATTATTTGTGCAAAAAGTATTTCCTCGTTTTACTGGGTTTAACGTACCCAATGAAATAAAAACAGCTAACACAGTAGAAAGCGCGGAACTATCCATTCAGGATTTATTTCATAATCTCTACTTGAATGAAGATCGGAATAAATTGATTATTAAAGATATTCTGGACGCTCATCGTGAAGGCCGGGAATGTCTTGTTTTAAGTGAACGCCTTGAACATTTGGATATTCTGAAAGACGCTTTGAAAGAATGTATTTCAACTCTTTTTGTGTTAAAAGGCGGTTTTGGAAAAAAACAGCTTAAAGAAATTATGGAAGTGATTCAAAATACTCCTTCGCATGAACATAAGGTTATCCTTGCTACAGGAAAATATCTTGGGGAAGGTTTTGATTTACCAAGTCTTGACACTCTGTTTCTGGTTTTTCCTTTTTCATGGAAGGGAATGCTTGTGCAATATACCGGCCGCCTTAACCGTGCCTCTCATGGGAAAAAAGAAATACAGGTTTATGATTATGTTGATGAGAATGTACCTGTGTTATCACGGATGTATGGAAGACGGTTGAAAGGTTACAAAGCGTTGGGGTTTACGGTGGAGTAAAAATAATGTAATAATTATTAAGAGGTATTTATGAAATTAGCTATTATTGGAAGCAGAAGCATTGAAGAATTAGATTTAGATAAATACATAAAAGAAAAACCCGATTTTATTATTAGCGGCGGGGCAAAAGGTATTGATACAATTGCATGGGAATGGGCAATAAAAAATAATATAGAAATAATCGTACACAGACCGAATTACAATAGGGACGGGAAATGGGCTGCCTTAAAAAGAAATGATATTATAATTGATGAAGCCGATAAAATTATTGCCTTTTGGGATGGAGAAAGCACAGGAACAAAATATGTTATTGATAGAGCAAAAAAATTGAATAAGGAAATTATAATTGTGCTGCCTTTATTAGACGGCTTAATTGAAAAATAATTTAAAGGTCAAATTTCGTTTGGCATACTATCTATTTGGTTAATTTTTATCTATACTGTGAAAAAAAAATAGTAAAAAATGATGGCGGAGCTTTATGGTGTGACGGTCGCTGCAATAAATCAACATATCAAAAAAATTTTTGAAGATAGTGATTTTGACAGATTTGTTGAACTTGAGGCAACGGTAAAAAAGCAGGCAGATAAAAAGAAAAAATCGAATAAAAATAAAGGTGCTAATTAACATGGATAATTAGAAAGATATATAGTTTTTATAAGTATATAATTTTATATCTCATTGGTATATACTCAATTTATGTATGATACAGGTATTATTGAACTACGTAAAATTACGGATAATCAGTGGAAAGCAAAATATCAGGGCAATTACGGCGTTTATATCATAAAAATTACTACCGATGGTAAAAAGACAGTTGATTTTTACTGTTCTTGCCCAAGCGATTATTCTCCCTGCAAACATATTTCTATTATTAAGGAAGCAATTGCAAAAAAAATAGCGGCAGACGAAGATGAAGGAAAATATGGCGGGTTGCGGCTGGAAGATTTTATCGGAAATGTTTCCGCAGAAAAGCTACGTAAATTTATCATTGCTCAGGCAAAATACAATACCGAACTTAGCAATGCAATTCTACTCGAGTTTTCAGCTAACGTAGGGAATATCAAAGGCAATAAATACTCAAGACTCATACAGGCAGCTCTTGCGTCCGTCCCGCATGATGAAGATGATTATTATCTTGAGGAGTGTCTTAATATTGATGTTTTGGACCAATGGATTGACAAAGCCCGCAACTATGTGCGTTTGAAAGAATACGATGAGGCTTTACTCATCTGTAAGGCGCTTATTGAGGAATATTCCCAATGGCTGTATAATATTGAGGAAAATGTTTCCATGATTTTCCCTTCCGAATATCAGTACGTTCCTTTTGACATTATGAACAATATGATAGAACACATTGATAAAAAAGAATTATATAACTATTGTATGACGGAGATGAAAAAGAAAAAATATGAAGAAACCGATTTCTATTATGATTTTCAGCAGTTATTTGAGAACCTTGCAGCATTTATAAATCCTGATGCGTTTATTGCTATGCAAGATAAATTGTTTGCCGGAGTAAAAGACAAGAGTTCGCATGAAGCAGAAACCATCCTACAGCGAAAAATAAATTTTTATAGGCGTCTTGGTCAGAAGAAAAAAGCTTGGGAAATTATCAAAGAAAATATGCAGATAGAATCTTTCCGCTTGATAGTAGTAAAAAGAAAAATTGAAAAACAGAATTTCCGGACTGCGAAAAAACTTATAAACGATTTTATCAATAGCAAAGAGAAATCCCTGGAAGAGTTTTTTGACAGTAAGTGGCTCGTATTACTTTTGGATATTGCTCAAAAAGAAAAAGACATTCTAGCTATACGAATGCTGTCATACAAGTTTATTAAAAAACATTTTAATAAAAAACGCTTTCAAATTTACAAAGCAACCTTCAGTCCCGCAGAATGGGCAAATGAACGGGAAAAACTTTTCATGCTTTACAGTGGTACAAAAGGTTTTAACAGTTCTGCTGCGGAATTTCTTGTGGCAGAGAATGAAATTGAACGCCTTGTGAATTATATTGATAAGTATCTTTACATGGATGAACTTGAAAGATATTACAAAGTATTTGCGTCTGATTACCCTGAAAAAACTCTGGAGATGTTCAAAAAAGTCTTGGTTCCATACGCTACAAATACAGGAAGATCACATTATGATCACATCAGTTTTATATTGAAAAAAATGTCACAGATCAAGGGCGGAGAAAAGACCGTATCGGACTTAGTTGCAGATTTCAGAATTTGCTATAAAAACCGCAGAGCGATGATGGAAGTTTTGAGTGAGTTTTGATAAGTAGAGACAAATGTATTGTTTGTTTGTTATTTATATGTTAATTCTAAATTAAAGGAGATTCAATATGAAGAAAGCAAAATCATTATCCGAGGAAACCGATTCTATTTTTGATTTTGATGATGACGAAGAAACTTCAATTTTTGAAACAATTTTATATCGTATAAAATATAACATTGAAAACTTTTTTCGAAATATAAAATATGGTTTTCAAAAACTATTCCGACCGTATCATGCATCCGATTTGGAATTATGGAATCTTGCTGGGCTTATGGTAAAAATGCTTTATCCAAAAATCTTAGCTTATAAAAACATGAAAAGGCATGGTTATCCGGGCGACTTCAGCGAATATCATGAAAATGAATGGAAATCCAAAGATGAATATGATAATGCTATAAAAGGCGGCGAAATAAAAGGCGGCGGTTCCGAAGCATGGGAAAAAGTTCTTGATGAGATTATTTTTGCGTTTGAGTGGCATTTGAATTGTAAAGATTCCATAGGCACTGATAAACGAGCGATAAAATTCTATGAAAAATATGGCTACAAAAACCCTTACGCCAAAACCGAGGAAAATAAATTGGTATCTTATATTTACCACATGAGTGAAAAATATATCAATGAACAGAATGAAGAATCTCCCGACTTAAAAGAATTTGGCGGACTTGCCCCTGAATGTGAATCCCATGAAAATGATCTTCATATTAAAGAGCCGGAAAATTATACTTTAATTAAAGAGAGAATTTATTATATGGATACGCATTGTATTATTGAAATTGAGAAGAGGGCATCGGAGGGGTTTAGATTGTTTGGGGAGTATTTTACTGATTTTTGGGATTAGGAAGTGTATCTGCCTGTTGTCAATTTATGTATCGCCGAGTTTATCAGTTTCATCTATCCATTTCATCATTCTCTCATTTTCACGTTCAATAGCTCTCATATCAGCATTGAAATCGTGCCTTGCAACAATGTCATCTACCTTGTCCACAAATCTTTCAAAGAAAATGGATATATCTAACTTAATACCTTCTATAATAATCCACGGTACGGCGCAAAGAAAAATAAAACCGCCTGCAATCCATCCAAGTTCTTTTGAGTGGAGCCACGCTCCGACAGCCAATTTAATTAGATAGGATATACCGCCCCATATCAAGAACAATAACAATGTCATACTGACCTCTCTATCTATTTTACTATTACATGGACATTTTTATCAAGGATTAGCATTTCTTTAATAACAGTATAGTCCTAACTTCTTGTTTTGGCAAGGTTTTACTTCCGTATATGTCAGTATCTTAGTTCTGAAATTGGCATGATTTTACTTCTTTTTTGGCAGAATTTACGTTCTTGTTTGCATTTATGATGAAATATCAAATACATCGCTTAGGAATTGATCCGGTTTTAACACAATATGCTGACCATACGAGTCTTTTTCAAACCAGTCCATGAATATGTCCCACCCTCCGATAAAAATATCAATAAACTCAGCTGTATTTCCTCTGTTTAAATAACGCTCCCGATAAATTTCTTTGGCGTTTCTTTGCGGATAACAAAGGCAATAATGCAATTTTTCTTCCCTAAGTAATTCAAGTATGAATAAATCTGACGGAATAAGCAACAATTTATCTGATTCTAAATTATGCTTGATAGCTGAAATATAATTGAAAGGCCAATCATCATTTAGGATGTTCTCTGGATTTGCCTTGGATGATTCATCGTAAGGCTTATCTTGTGAGAGCATATATTTATAAGGCATAGATACCAAATCTATTGTTAATTCGGGATATAATGAGGCAAAATGAGTTTTACCTGTTCCGGCATAAGCTGCGATTATTTTTTTCATTCTCCGCACAATTATTGAATTCTATTTTCTTCCCTCTTATAAGTTCCGTTAAATATCATGTCGATAAGCCATAAGCGAAATGACGGGTTGTCGGCATACTGTTTATAGAGTTCCATGCTGTCGGTCATAAAGGATTGCATTGCACGCTCGGTAGCGTCTTTACCTTCATCTTTTGCAGCCTCACGGTCGGCATTTTTCATGGCATTCTGATATTTTTCGTCTTTTGCAACAGTTATTTGAACCCGTTTAATAGTCGCTTTTACGTTATCTTCATCCTGCCAGTTGAGATTCCCCCAATGTTTATGAAAATCATCAAGAATTTTTGTTAAGTAATCTTCTTCTGGATCTTTAACAAAGATTTTAGTTGTGCTTATGGGAGAAACTTCATAATCTTTATCATCAAGAGAAATATCAACCGTTTCCTTTTTTTGCGCACGGTAACTTTCCAGTTCAATATATTTTAGCATTTCTTTTGTATTGTCATCTTCTTTTGGAGCAGGTATTTTTGGCAATAGAAGAGTTAGAAAAATAGAAAGTTTTTCCCAATCAGGCATTCCATAGGAGAGGATAGCGCCTAGAAAATTATAAATGCGGATAAAATCTTTCACGCCGGCTTTAAATTCAACCTGATCGTCTTCATCAAGTTCCTTGTATTTGGAAACGCAAACATCAAGAATTGGATCTATTTTTGTGCGTACGTCTGTTTTGAGAAAATGCTCAATAACACTTTCTACGTCTTCCACTGTATAGACTTCGTGTTTTTTCATATTGTCGATTAGTCCATACAATTTATTTGGATCAGTTTCGTCTGATAAAAGAGTGGTTTTGTAATAACGGGAGAAGGCTTCTTTTATGTCTTCGGCTTCATTTGCAAAATCAAGAATAAATGTATCATTTTTATTTTTATAAGAACGGTTCAAACGTGAAAGAGTCTGGACGGCTTTAATATCCGAAAGAATTTTATCTACATACATAGTATGTAAAAGAGGTTCATCATAGCCGGTCTGAAACTTATCCGCACATATTAAAAAACGGTAAGGTTCGGTCTTAAACTTCCTTTCTATTTCTTTGCTTGGAAAGCCGTTAAGACCGGATTCCGTTACCATGTCTTTAACTTTTGTTTTTTCGTCTGTGTGTTCGGTATCGCCTGTAAACGCTATTATCGCTTTATATGGGCTTTTCCGTTTTGCAAGGTATTTTGTTACAGCGTCATAATATTCAACGGCTTTTTTTATACTGCCGGTTACGATCATCGCTCGAGCCTTATTGTCTATACGATAACGGACATTTTCATGGAAATGTTCCACTATTATTTCCGCTTTCTTTTGAATCGCTTCCGGGCTTACTTCTACATATTTGCGAAGCCGTTTTTGCGCTTTGTCTTTGTCGTATAGCGGGTCTGCTTCAATGGTTTTTAACAAATGATAATAACTTTGATAAGGGGTAAAGCTTTTAAGAACATCAAGAATAAAACCTTCTTCTATAGCCTGTTTCATGGAATAATTATGGAAAGGACGACGTTTATTACTTCCATCTTCCTTATAAGGAGTACCGAATAATTCAAGCGTTTTGTTTTTAGGGGTTGCTGTAAAGGCAAAATAACTGGCATTGGGCAGAAGTTTGCGGCTTTCTATTAGTTTATTTACAATGTCCTCGCTGTCGTCATCTTCGGAAAAAACAATATTAGACAAAACAGCATTCATCTTGGCGGACATATTTCCACTCTGACTAGAATGAGCCTCATCAATGATGATAGCAAAACGGCGACCTTTTTGAATGTTTTCAATATCATCAAAAATAAAAGGAAATTTTTGAATTGTTGTAATGATTATTTTTTTCCCATTTTCTATGGCAGCCTTTAAATCACTAGAATGTTCAGCGGGAGCAACAGTATTTGAAACCGATGTAAATGATTTAATAGTATTCTGAATTTGGCGATCAAGATTGCGGCGGTCTGTAACAACCAGAATGGAATCGACAACTGATTTTTCGTCTTTTTCAAGGTCAACAAGTTGATGAGCAAGCCAAGCTATAGAGTTTGATTTTCCGCTTCCAGCGCTATGTTGAATAAGGTAGCGCTGTCCAACTCCTTTTTCCTTCATGTCCGCAAGCAGTAACTTAACAACAGACCATTGATGATAACGTGGGAATATTTGTATTTCTTTTATCTTGCCAGTTTCTGGGTCTTTTTCTTTAACAATCTGAGCGTAGTTCTCTATGATGTTAGCGAGTTCATTCTTTTTGAGAACCTCTTTCCAAAAATAATCTGTGGCAAGTCCCTTTGGGTTGGGAGGATTTCCCGCACCGTCTTTATAGCCTTTATTGAAAGGCAGAAACCATGAATCTTTACCTTCAAGTTTAGTACAAAATTGTATTTCTTCATCATCTATTGCAAAATGTGCGACACAGCGTTTAAATTGAAAAATCAGTTCCTTGGGGTTACGATCTACTTTGTATTGTTTTACTGCATCTTCAACATCTTGTTTTGTCCAACGGTTTTTTAATTCGGCGGTAAAAACAGGCAGACCATTAATAAAAATCACAAAATCAAGGGAACGGCGAGTTTCGTCATTGGAATATCTAAGCTGTCGAGTAACGCTCCAAATGTTACTTTTAAAATCTTTCTTTGCCTTTTCGTTACGTTCAGAAGGAGTAGGAAAAAATAACATCAAACTGGAAGGATAAAAATTTACTCCATTACGGAGAATTTCAACAATACCCTTTTTGGTAATTTCATCACGAAGGAATTCAAGAAATTTTTGTTTCTTTAAGCTGTATTCCTCTCCATAAGCTTCGGGGAAAAGACCGATGTTTGACATTTCGGTCTTTTGTGTATTTATAAGAAAACGGAAAAGTCGGGTTTCATCTATTGCGTAATCACGGTTATAATCTTTATTTTCGCCCTGTTCATAGCCATTGTCCTGCACAAGGGAGTTTACAATGAGTTCTTCAAGACCAGATTCTTTGGTATTAGTGGGCATAAATAAAATTCTACTATGATGAAAAACTTAATAATAAATTATCTTCATCAGCAACTGTAAAAACCGACGAATCGTCATTACGTTTTACAATTACGACAGCTTGAGTTTTTGGATCCTTAAAAACATCTTCACGAACTCTACTTAAAAATTGAAGATTTACATCATACTCAAATTCATTTTCGTTTTCATTTTCGTTTTGCTGTTTTTCCGTCATAATAACTCCTTGTAAAATTAACTAATAATCTTTCTACCAAATTGATTTTCAAGTTGGTTGCGAATTCCTGTGAGATCAAATGTAAAACCACAGTCACATTCGATTCTATTGTCTATCGGGAATTTTCTGCTTTTTAATGCGATTTGTTTTTCTAATTCCGGTGGTATCTTGCCAAGTTTTGCATATAACGGATATTGTTTTCCACATTTAGGGCAATTTATAGTAATTTCGAAAACGGGAGCTTGTATATTTTGTTGATTATTTGCAAATGGATTTTGTGAAATTGTATTTTGAACAATATACTCATTTTCTGTAAAAAATATTTTATAAAATGTTGAACTGCCAAATAATATTTTGATAACTGTTTTTATACGATATACAATATCACGTAATGCTTCGTTATTATCAACTCTATTTATACGTAAACCAATTTCTTCCAAATCTGAAATTTTTAATGATTTTCCATGCGATCTCCATGTAGCATGATTTATCATTTTTTCTGCAATTTCTTCTGCTCTTTTTGCTTTATAAGCTTCATCCACTTTCATCTTACGTGTTTCAGTTTCAGTCCAATGTTTAAATTTATATTTTGGGAGCCACTCTTTTAGCTTGTCTTTGGCAAATTCTTGAGCATGAAAAACGCCCATATATTCACCCGGTGAAATCTGAGCTAACATTGCAGCATCAACAGCGTTTAAGGGTGTTCCTTTTTCAACTTCTTCTCGTTTATCGTTTATCCATTTTACATAATCAAAGGCGGACACGACTGTTCTTCCAACTCTTACTTGAGCGTCAATAGGTCCTAAGCTTCCACTATCAGTCATATATATTTCATCAGCCGACATAGCCATTAGTGTACCAGCGCTTTTTGCCTCGCCTGCTATTAGAAAATCTACAGTCTCAAATTTATCATGTAAAAAATTTACAATATCTTCGGCAGCTTCTCCTGAACCACCCGGAGTTTCAAGATATAAATCAAGTTTCGTTTGTTCTACTTGACGAAGTAGCTCATGAATAATTTGGTAATCATTCATGGTAATACTTATATTCAAACCTTGTATGCGGAATGCTTTTTCAAAATCTACAGCATATACCAATAAATACGTACCTTTTGTTTTATTATATAGGCTAATAAGGCGTTTTAACTCATTTTGAAGATTAAGAGCCGACATTTTGATATATTGAGAAAAAAGGCTTTCATTCATACAAAATTGTATACTCCATTAATCTATTATATATATAATAAAATATTTGACATAAATAATCAAGCAATATATTCCCTTCTGGGTTTTGCCGAGACCGGATTCTTTGATAATAGTGGGCATTTTCTAAAGAATCCTTATAATCGGCTATTTTGGGGCTTAGTATGCCAAAAACATCATCATTTGATGGACATCTGGGGTTTTATCGTGCTTCCGTGTCGCCTTAACCATTATTTGTAAAAAAGACAGGTTCAGCGGTTTCTTTTACGGCATTAGTAACATCGGGTATGTTCTTATATTGGGCATATTATTGGCATTCGGTTTCCTATTCAGAATAATTTAAATTAGGCATACAATTTCATCATTAGTAAACCATTTATTAGATAATGCAGTTTGTTTAACTTTCTCAACATCACTTGTGTATGCAATTAGTGCTAAACTTTCTTTCGCTCTTGTGCAAGTAACGTAAAAAAGTCTCATTGTTCTAGTTAAAGTATTATCCTTACCTTCATTTATATTTCTTTTATCAGTATCAGACAAGTTTTTTGCTCCAAAAAGTTTTTCATAACTAAACAAGAAACCTCCAGCTGCTTCATCGTCCATAATTACAGCAACCCGATCAAATTCCAATCCTTTTACACCTTGATGAGTTGAAAATTGAGTACAATCATTTACATAGTCCCAATACTTTATGAGTTCAGAAAATGGAACATTTAATCCTTCTCTCAAAGCTATAATCTTTTCGTCAACCTCTATTGAATCGCTTAATACATCATCTATTCGTTTTGGCAAGTCAAAGAGTTTTATCTCTCTTAATTTTTTATACACCGCTAAACATTGGGGATCTTTATTATCCCACAATGATGTTAAATCTGTCACATTAGTACGAATGTTCTGTAATATAGCCATCTTATCAATGGATTCCAAAAAGGTATTTTCCTTGAATTTTGTAGAGTGTTCTCTTAGTATTTTCATAACAGCAAAATTATTCCCTTTTCGCTTTGCTTCTACTAAAGGATAAATTACTTTCATTAGAAATGATAATTCTACCAAAGAACCATCACGAAAACCTTGGTCGAATTTTCTCGCTAAACTTTCATTTAATGTTTCAAACCCTATTCTGCTTGCAGCCATACTATGTTCAAGAACGAGAATCTTTCTTTTATCAGGGTCTTCCCATTCATAATCATTAGTAAATTTAGCCATTTGAGAAAATATATTACGTTCTGTATTAGCTTTACTTACAGTGTTGGGAACTATAAATAATCTTACTATTCCATCGGATTTATCAGAGCGAGCTTTTTGTTTTTGTTTATCTATCGTGTTTCGGATAGCGTTTGCGAGTTGGATAATACGTTTGGTGCTTCGATGATTCATTTCCTTGGCAGGGCATTTCCAATTTATAAAGGTAGTAGCATCCAAATCTTCCTTACCATCTGTATAAATACGTTGCATTGTATCACCAAACATACCAATAATAAAATTTTTAGAATATTCTTGCTCAATATTTAAAAGGGCATCTACAAGTTCTTTTTTTGTATCTTGGCTTTCATCTATCAATAGTATAGGGAATCTACTAATCATTACTTTTTGCATTGTTTTATGTTCATTTATAAACGCAGAACCCATGCTTATAACTTCCGAATGATTCAATGAATCACGACCAACATTTTCTCCATTGGGATTATAAATAAATTTTGAGATTTTTGTTAGCGAGTTAAGTCGTTCTTGCTTTTTATTAATATCGGGCGAATAATCTTTACTGCGTGCTTTGGATTGCTTTTCTTTTAATTCGCTTATTTTTGCTTCAATATCTTTTTTTACCCATATTTTTATATCTCTTTGATATGATTTGATAAGTTCCCATAAGAAACTGTGAATTGTTGACACTGCAAATAAAGGGTTATAACCAATACGCCTCATAATTTCATCACAAGCGGCATTTGTATAGGTAATTACCGCAACTTGCTTAGAGTGTAAACGTAAATCTTTACCATATTTATCAGCAATAAAAATAAGCGTATTAACCAAACTTCTTGTTTTTCCAGAACCAGCCCCTGCAAACATAAAAAAGTTTTTTTTCATTCTTATGCATTCTTTGACCTCTTCATCAACATGATCGTCAACCGTATTGTCATTCATTTTATTATCTAAAGAAATATCCATACTTTTCACCCTTCTCTTTTACTGTATCCGTTTTAGTTTTCCTTGTAACCAACTTAACCCTTCTTCTATATACGGTGGTATTGCAACATTCTCAATCTCATATATCAAATTCAAGGCAAATGTTACTTTATTATTTTCCCTAACAATTTTATATATAGCTTCGCTAATATCTTCCATTTTTTCAGAAGCTTTTTTTATATCTTCAATTATATTATCAGTTCCGAATGTTTTAGAATCGATCTTATTTATTCCAGTTAAGTTAGAATAAATTAAAGCCCCTTCAAAAGTTGCTGATAAAAACTCATGTTTTTCCTTCCCAATAGAGAAAGGGACAGCAGTTTGATATGCTATTTTTATTTGCGTATCATCAGATAAGGATATTTCCTTTTTATTATTCGACAAATCAAGTAAATAATTTAATGGATTTTGTGATGAGTCCTTTTGGGAAATACCCCACTCACGAATTGCAACATTACCACTGATAATGTTCTCATCCCTTTTTGGTGCAACACTTTTTCTCTTGGCATTTTTATCTATAGGGTCAATATCCGTTATTATAAGGGTATATATTCCTATTCTCTCAATAAGCGGCTTAAACCTATGCGAATGGCTTCCTCCAATTGGTAAGATACTGATAAATTGGCTGTCTAACTCCTTAAAATTATGCTTAATAAAATATGGAACAAGAACGGCTTCAGAAGTTCCTTCGACAAGAATTACAGCATCAGCGAAGAATAAATCACAATGAGTTACGTCTAAATATCGCTGAACAAATTTTTCAGTTTTTTCATCTTCTCCGAAAGTATTTGTAAGGTTTATAACATTTGAAGTAGAAATTATACATTGCGAATCAGCTTCAATACGTTTGAAATAACGGATGTTTCTAAACTCAACTTCTCTGGCTATATGACTTGAATGTGTACTTACAACCAACTGTGTATTAAAATTATTATCCTTCAATACGGAACTGTTAGTAAGAATATGATATGCTTTCTTTATCATAACTTGTTGAACTTGAACGTGAAGATGTGCTTCTGGCTCTTCGATTAATACCAAGTGAAGCGGTACGATATTATCTGCGTTCTCATCAGCAGATGCTTTGTTTTTGTGTATTCTGTCATCACGAAAACTCATTAGACGGAAAGCGATTGAAATTAAATTTTGATAACCTAATCCATTGTATTTTTCTGGAAGTCTAAAATCTGTTGCGGAATCGGTATCTGCTAATGCATATTGAACTGCGGAATCATGTTCAAAAGCATTTTTTTCCTTTAGTTTTGATTCAATAGTTATTTTTGGATCCGTGATGCCTGGGTATCCTAAAGTTTCAAGTTCGGCTAGAGCATCTTTGAATTTTATTCCAAGAGTTTTATCAAAAATATTGTGTGCTTCTTGTAAAGCCGAGAGAGTTTCTAAATCTTCAGGTGCGGTTGCTTTATCAATATCAAGATGCTTGTCATAGTATGATCTAAATTGCTGTGATAAACTGGCTATATTGTTCGTTGCGTCAGCATCTGTAAGTCCACGTTGTGCGGCAATCATATCTATCTTGATGAGACCAGTAAAAGGATTCTTTTCAGCACACTCACAATCAAAGTCTGTTTTTTGTTCCTCATTTATTTTTTCAGGATCAAGAATAAAAGCTTTTATATCAAAATATTTGTTTATAGTATTCTCTATAAATCCGCATAGATTTTGGGGTTGGAGTTTAACAGAACCCATGTTAGATTTATCAGTTTCTGTTTTTCTAGCTTTTTCATATGCGTTTTTATAATCACCAAAAAGTTTTTCAATATCTTTTGGCAAGTAACTCAATCGCACACCCAATTTCCCTCCGTCCCATTCAAGTGTCGGAATGATATTTGCAACATATTGTAGTTCATCATTTCGAACATCAAGCCAAATATCTATCATAGGAGATTTGTCAGCCCAATCGTCCAAATTATTTGGTTTTTCTGCTTCACTTGAAATCCATTTATCTCCGATTGAGTTTATTAAACCACGATTAGTAACGGTCAAGTCATTGTATACAAAACTATCATTTTTTATTAGAAATTTACACAAAGCGTCCATTGCGGAAGTTTTTCCGCTGTTGTTTGCTCCTACGAATAATGTCGTTTCATCACTGAAATCAATTTTTACATCTTTCAGTTTACGAAAGTTCCTGATATAAATAAATGCAATCTTCATTTTACAACTCCTTATAAAATAATAATATTAATTGTCATCTATAACACCTTCTTCTGTTTCCTTTTCATTGTCAGATAATTCTTCATTTTCAATTTCATTTTCAATTTCCGGCACTTTAACATTTTGAACATTTACCTTCCCTGTAACAACATCGGAAATAATACGAGTACGGTATTCTTGTAAAAGATCAATTTGTCCATTGTTTTCGTCAATATATTTATTAATCATAGAAATCTTTTTTTCTAGATAATTTACAATTTGATCTTGTTCAGAACGAGGTGGAATAAACAAGCGTAAAGATTTAAAATCTTCATAGTGCATATCCCATTGTCCAACACGAATGCCATATGATACTTGATTATAGAAAGTTTTAAATATTGGAGAACGAAGTAAGAATTGCAAAAAAGTTAAATTATCCTCTGTAAATAAATCACACACTATATAAGCAGGACTAACTATCCCTTCATAATCAGAAATACCAAGTGATCCTTGCCACATTTTCATTTTATTTAACACAAGATTTCCTTTTTTTACATATTTATAATTAGTTAAATCTTCACTTTCAACATTGCGATTATCATCTCTGGAATCTTTTTTAATAACGCCATATTCTCGATATACAGATAATAATTCTAAATCTTTTCTGTTACCACGCCTTTTATTTGATAATTTTGCGATTGAACGAATAGGTTTTTCTTCCCAATGTGACGGTATTTTCCTCAACCATTCAATACCGCTATCTTTCATTGGGACATTCATGTCTAAACCTTTTGTAACAGCCTGATTGATTATAGCTTGTTTGCGTTCCTTCAAAAGTTCAATCTGTTTTTTCTTTGCGTTGATATACTTGTTAATCATTGAAACTTTCCAGTCAAGATAGTGGACTATTTGGTCTTGTTCAGGGCGAGGTGGAATAGGTAACACGATAGATTTCATTTCACTAAATCGTGTTGTCCATAAATCAGCGACAATACCTCTTCCGTTTCTATAATACTCTTCAATCCAATAATAACTTCTTAATAAATAATGATAATATTTACCGCTCCCTTCTCTGGGGGTTAAGACAATGTTAATTAACGAAACAGAACCATCAAGAGAAGATAAACCACTTGATCCCTTCCTGTCTGAACGACTATTTATCACATAATCACCGTATTTAACTAATTTACGATTATCACTGTCATTTGATTTTGCTACTGTACTTAATTGAGGCACTACTCCCATTTTACCGACAGTCAAAGGTGCATATTTCTTGTCAGAAACTTTTACTTTACGTTCTTCAAATAACTCGCCTATTTTTACAGATACCCATTTTTTTGGAATTGAATGAAGCCAAGGCAAGTTTATCTCTTTATATTCCCCATACCCTTCCAACATACATCTTTCCTCAATCCTCAATAATTTTTTCCAACAGCCCCTTTGTCTCCGTTTCGAGGGCTTTGATGTCAGCGGTAATTTCTTCAAGAGACCGCAGTTCTATAGGCTTGTAGAAATATTTGGTAAAACTGATCTCATAGCCTATTTTGGTCTGTTTCTGGTCAATCCACGCATCTTTCGTATAAGGTTTTACCTCTTTCTCAAAAAATGCTTCAATGCCGCCTTCGTAGGTAAAAGGTATCTGTTCGGTGTCGGTCAATTCGGAATCGGCTTGAGGCTGCCCTTTTTTGTCTTTCAGGATTTTTCCTTTTTTATCATACATGGGTTGGCAGACAGTTATTTTCCAATAGGCGAATTCATTTAGGTTGAATATGCGGCTGTATTCGTTTTCCTCAAATTCTAGATACAAGTCGAGTATCTTTTTTCTGTCGTTACTCGAAAATTCACAATTCTTATCGCCCAAGTTTTTTCGAAGCGGCGTTTTAATGGAAGTAGCGTCTATTAATTGTATTTTTCCCATGCGTTTCTTTTCTTTTTTGTTGGAAAGAACCCATATAAAAGTGGCAATACCTGTATTATAAAACATTTTTTCCGGCAGGGCGATAATGGTTTCTACAAGGTCTTTTTCTATCATATAACGTCGGGCGTTACTTTCACCCTGTCCCGCATCTCCGGTAAAAAGAGAAGAACCATTGTGGACTTCGGCAATGCGGCTGCCTGTGGGGGTATCCTTTTTCATTTTAGAAACATTGTTTAATAAAAATAGGAGTTGACCGTCGGAAGAACGGGGTATCATGTTGAATTCCCCGTCCCCTTGATATGGGATAATAAAGCGGCTGTCCATGATGCCTTTTTTACCGCCCATTTTGTCCGCTTCCACTTTCCATGATTTTCCATAAGGCGGATTGGAAAGCATAAAGTCGAATTCACGGGCGGAATTGTTATCGTTGGATAAAGTGGAGCCAAAAGAAATATTGTCCGCTTGCGCTCCGTCTCCTTTTAACAACAGGTCGGCTTTGGCTATGGCGTAAGTTTCACCTTGTACTTCCTGACCGTAAAGATGAATGGAAACTTTCTTTTTCTTTTTTACCGCCAGTTCCACAAGTCGCTTTTCTGCGACCGTCAGCATACCGCCGGAACCGCAGGCTCCGTCATAGCAGGAATAGGTGCTGTCAAGAATTTTACCGGCTATTGGAGTAAAGACAAGGTCTGCCATAAGTTCGACGACATCACGGGGTGTAAAGTGTTCTCCGGCTTCCTCATTGTTTTCTTCGTTGAACATTCGAATTAGTTCTTCAAAAATCGTTCCCATTGAATGGTTGTCAAGACCGGGCAGAACTTCCTTTCCTTTTTCATCAAGAACAGGTTTAGGGCTTAGATTTATTTTTGGGGAAACAAATTTTTCTACTACCGCACCAAGTATATCGGCTTCCAACATAGTAGGGATTTCATCACGAAATTTGAATTTTAGAAGTATTTCCTTAACATTTGGAGAAAAGCCTTCGAGATATTCGTTAAAATCGGCTTTGAGTTTAGCCTTGCTTGAACGGGCGGTAAGATCGCGGAGGTTAAAAGGGGAAGAATTACAGAAAGCCTGACCTGCCGCAGAGCAAAGACCGGAAGTTTGATTGGAGATTTTACTCTTGTCAAGTTTCTTTTTCATTTCAAGAACTTTTTCTTTGGTAGGCTCAAGCACGGCGTCAAGGCGGCGGATTACCGTCATGGGAAGTATGACATTGCGATACTTTCCCCGTACATACACATCACGGAGGCAATCATCGGCTATTCCCCAGATGAAATTGACAATTTGGTTGTGAATCACAGTGTTCATTAAGTAGATAATATCATAGATTGGGTTGGGAAACTATATCTATTTACCTCCCCTCTCCCCCCACAACCCCCTCCACCCTCGCCAAGCACTCAGCCGAAACCTCCACCACCTTCACCCGCGATTTCTCCCCGCTAACAATCCGCAAATCCCTCTTAGGGCAATCAATCATCTTTGACAAAAAATTCAGCAGCTCTGTGTTAGCCTTCCCGTCTTCCGCCGCAGCGGCAAGCCGTATCCGCAGCCGTCCGTCTTTAACGCCCGCCAATTCAGTTTTTGAAGCGCCGGGTACTGCTTTTATTTCTAATCGAATCTTATCGCCATCTATGCGAAAACAATTATTCATATTTATGTTACTCTGTTTTTTTGCAAATTACTCTTATATTGCAAATCACTCTTATATTACAAATCAGTTTCATTATGGTGTAACGCTGCTGCCGTTAGGTGCAAATTCACGCAGAGTACAGGCGATTGTGGCGCGGGCGTTTGCAGTAAAGGCGTCCAGCGGTTGGTAGCCTAAAAGAGTTTCAGTTCCGTATTTTTTATAGAACATATCGAACATAGCTTCTTGATCAAGTTTTTTTTCATTAAGACTCAAAATAAAATCGCGGCAGGTAACGACGGCTTCCAACGCTCTGTCAAAAAAACCGTTTGCGTCTTTTTCGGCGGCAATTCCGTAGTGCGGCAGGGATAAAAACTTATAAGGCATTTTTCTGCATTTTTCTATCGAACTGACCGTATCATTAAAACTTGTCAGATATGGGGGATATATGGAATTGTCGGGTAACAGAACTCCAGTTGTTTCGCTTACGAGCAATATTTCAAGTTCAGGAATAAAAAAACTTAGCGCGTCCCTTGTATGCCCGGGCGTTTCAAGCGTTTTGACTGAAACTCCGCCAAGCGGAATAATATCACCTTCTTTAACAATAACGTCAGCGTGAAAAGCGTCGTCGCTGTATGTGTCAATTTTTACATTATAATCATTGGCCGCCACGATTGAAAGTTCGCGGATAACTCTGCGCGGAGTGTCTTTTAAAAGGACAGCCGCCCCTGTCTGCGAGGTAACAAGACGCAATAGCGGCCATTCTTTTCTGAAAAAGGGCGTCGCGCCGATATGATCATAATGGGTATGCGTAATAAAGAGATAGTCCAACGGCCTGCCTTTCAGGGCGTTCTTAACATTTTGTATTGTAGCGTCCGCGCAAAAAGCCATACCGCAATCAAACATTGCGGTATAATTTTCCCCGATAAGAAGATTGCCCTCGCTTGTCCTGTGCGCGATGCAGTTGATATAGTTTTCCATAAATCTAATAATACATGGATTAGGCGAGAATGACTATACTGTAGTAGGGAAACTGTGAAAAAATAATATTAAAATATGCCCCTAATATATTTACTATTCACTTGTTAAGTTATTGAATTTGGTTTACAATAACAGACAAGGAGTATCAGGGCAAAATGGAAACAGAAAAAATTAAAACACTTGAGCCGTGGGATACTGTTCGCAAAAGAGCCAGCGAGTTGCGTCCCGATTACTGGGGAACGCCAGAGGAGGTTACTGATATAGCCGTGCCAATCCGCAAAGCAAAAAATCGTAGGGAAGCAACCGCTATACTAAAAGAGATTGCCGCACATAGCCCATTTACCAGTAAATCGGGGCTTACCGCAAGATTGCAACGGCGATCCGTAGGAAAACTGGTAAGTAGTGTCGCTGTCCATTCTTCATTCGACCCAGAAGCCCATTATCTTGCGGCTGCTAACATAGACAAGTTCTTTTCAAACGCTATTGAACCATGGCTTTTTGAACTAAATCCAAATAAAAATAATGAAGGCTTAAAATCTCGCCGTTATTTATTTGCGCCAATGGAATATAAAAAGCATATTGCTATAATAAAAATTACGGTCAAAGAATATCATACAGAGGAAAACAAGCTGTATTCAATCGAAGCGCTTGATCTATTTCTATAAAAAAAGGACGCTGGTCTGCGACGGCGTGGTGTGTCTTTCGACCCTCTACATCCATCCCGCAAGGCGTCCGTATAATAAATATAACATATTGCCTGATTTTTAACAAGAGTAATATACAGATATTAAGTACTTACACTCATACCGGCGATGAGACTTGAACTCATACATACTCGCGTACGGTAGATTTTGAGTCTACTGCGTCTGCCATTCCGCCACGCCGGCTAATAATTCACTATACCTAAAATCAGGTTTTACGGCAAGGGATTATTCGCAAGAAGAGTTCACACTAAGATCACAAAGAGGGAATAGTGATCTTCTTCGTGATCTTTGTACCTTTGTGATCTTTGTGAGAGTCTTTGGGGAATTATTCTCCTATGATTTTTATCAGTACTCTTTTACGTCTCTGTCCGTCAAACTCTCCATAAAAAATCTGCTCCCAGGGGCCGAAATGTAATTTGCCGCCGGTTACGGCTACTACTGCTTCGCGCCCCATGATTTGGCGCTTCAGGTGGGCGTCGGCGTTTACTTCGCCTGTGTTATGGCGGTAGCCGGAGACAGGCTCGTGGGGGGCAAGTTTTTCGAGCCAAACGTCAAAATCGTGGTGCAGGCCGGACTCGTCGTCATTGATAAAGACGCTGGCGGTGATGTGCATGGCGTTTACTAGGCATAGGCCTTCCTGAATGCCCGATTCTTGCAAAAGCGCTTCAACTTCGCCTGTAATATTGATGAATTCCTTCGGTTTTTTAGTGCAAAACCACAGTTCTTTTGTAACTGATTTCATGCTTTATTATTACCGCTTTATTCTTGACAATCAAGGTTATAACAGGCAATAATAATAAAAATCTATTTCCAAAGGAGCTACCTGTGAGCCATTCAACAGATAAAATCAAAAATATCGCTATTGCCGGTCATGGACAGACCGGAAAAACCACCCTTTTTGAACATTTGCTGTTCGCCGGAGGTGTTATCGCAAAGGCGGAAACGCTGGAATCCGGCAAGACTACCAGCGATTATAGTCCGGAGGAAATCGAAAGAAAAATCTCGATATACGCTGCATTAGGCCATGTCGAGAAGGACGGGACCAAAATCAACTTTTTGGATACTCCCGGTTCGTCCGATTTTACAGGCGCCGTTATTTTAAGTTTCCGAGCGGCAGAGTTTGCGCTGCTGACGGTAGACGGCAAGTCTGGCGTTCAGATCGAGACCGTCAAGCTATGGCGGAATCTTGACGGGAGAGGAAAGCCGAGGGGCGTTTTTGTTACTAAGTTAGACAACGACCAGGCCGATTTTAGCCGGACTTTGGCGGACATTAAAGAAAAATTCAAGGTTGAGCCTGTGGTAATAACCCTGCCAATGGGAAGCGGCGGCGGTTTTAAGGGCGTAGTCGATGTCCTGCACGAAAAAGCGTACATAATGCAGGGCGACGCTTTGGAAAAAGAAGAGGCTGTTCCCGCCGATTTAAAAGACGCTGTTGCCGCGGCGCGCGAAAAATTGATCGAGGCGGCTGCCGAGGGTGATGACAGCTTAATGGAAAAATATATCGAGAACGGTTCTCTTTCTATAGAAGAAATGAAGACGGGTCTTGTTAAAGCGCTTGCGGAAAATAAATATGTTCCCGCCTTTGCCGGCGCTCCGTTAAAAAACTCAGGCATTATCCCGTTAATCGACTTTATCGTAGACGCCGCTCCAAACCCACGCACGGCAAAAGACGCGGTTCTTGACGCGGAAGGCAAAGAAACTCCCGTCTCCATCGATCCTGACAAACCCATGTCGGCGCTTGTTATACGGACAAATTACGATCAGTTCTCCGGCAAACTTTCATGGATAAAAATTATTACCGGAAAACTTTCCGCGGACAGTGAAACGCTCAATGTTTCGGAAAATAAAAAAGAGCGTATCGGCAAACTCTATACTTGTCAGGGCAAGAAACTTGAAGAAGTAAGGGAATTATTCGCTGGCGACATCGGCATTATTACAAAGGCGGCGACTTTAAAAACTAACGATACATTGGCTGCGGCTGACAGTAAAAACTTTGTCCCACTGCGCCTGCCTGAGCCTGTTCATTCTGTCGCCGTAAACGCGATTGCGAAAAAAGACGAAGACAAACTTGGAGAGTTCCTTGTCCGCGCCGCAGAAGAAGACAAAACTTTCCGTTTCCACTACAACGGCGAAACAAAGGAATCCGTTATCTCAGGAATGGGCGAATTGCAGATTAACATTATTCTTGATAAAATTAAAACTAATCAGAAAATCGAAGTTGAAACCCGCGTTCCAAAAATCGCGTATCGTGAAACAATTACAAAGAAATCCGGCGCGGAGTACACTCACAAAAAGCAGACCGGCGGCCACGGCCAATACGGAAAAGTAGTGCTGGAAATCGCTCCTCTAGCTCGCGGCGAAAATTATCAGTTTGTGAACGCTATTTTCGGCGGAGCGATCCCCAAGAACTACATCCCCGGAGTAGAGAAGGGCATTGTTGAGGGAATGGCGCACGGCACTATGGCGAGTTATCCCGTTGTTGACGTGGAAGTAAAACTTACTGACGGCAAGTACCACCCCGTAGACTCCAACGAATTGTCATTTAAACTCGCTGCGCGTAACGCTTTCCGCGAGGCGATGAAGCAAGCGAACCCCACTCTGCTTGAACCAATTATGAATTTGACGGTCTTTATCGAAGAAAAGTATTTAGGCGACGTAATGAGCGACCTCTCAGGAAAACGCGGCAAGATACTTGGGCAGGATTCCGCTGGCGGCATCGCGGAAGTACGCGCCGAAGTCCCTATGGCGGAACTTTTGCGTTACTCGATAGATTTGCGCTCAATTACTTCGGGAACTGGCTCTTTTAACGTGGATTTCAGCCATTATGCGCCGATTTCGGGCAGAATCGCGGATGAAGTTGTAAAAGCGCGTGCTGAATTCAAGATTCAAGAAGCTGACGAATAATTCTAAACTGGGACTGTCTGATAAATTTGAATTTTACCACGAACTAGTACACGATGTATGCCCAAAGAATTTATTTAGTACAGTCGGGCAGGCTGCGCACGCTGTAAAAACTTCGTAAGAGTCCGCCTACGAGCCTTTCGGCGACTAAACAGTGGTGGGTAGAAAGCTTTATCTAGGGTGCGTCGCCGAACTATTATTCTCTGAATTTTCTTTGTTTTATTTCAAAGTCTCTCCGGCGGGGAATTCCCGAAAGATGTTTTTACATCGCACGCAGCCTGCCCGACTGTACTCAAGGAATTTATTTGGCATACATCTTCTAGCGGTAATAAGCAATCAGCAATTAGCAATAGACACTATCGGTACGTATAAATGTCACATAACGGCACTAGAGAAAAGTTGTATTATGTACCACTGCATTACCTATTTTTTTGTCCATGTACGACCGTTTGCCGTCCTTGTATACGTTCCTATTCCTCCTTTAAGGTACTTGTCTCGTATGTCGCCGAGAAGAAAAAACGCATTTTTATTAAAACCACTCGCAGGAATAGTCCCTTGAAATGTTACGCTGGTAAGGCTGGTGCAACCATTAAAAGCGCAATCCTCAATGCTGGTAACTCCGTTTCCTATGGTTACGTTGGTAATCCTCCAGCAAGATTGAAAAGCCCTATCTCCAATGCTAGTAACGTTATTTGATATGGTTATGCTGGTAAGATTGTCGCAATCTTTAAAAGCATTATTCCCAATCACGATCGGAATATTTTGTGTGCTCGACGGAATTTGGACAGCTGTTTCTCTGCCAACATATTTGTTAATAACTATGCTCCTACCCATTTTCGTTACCTGAAAACCTCTTTTAGCGGCATCCTGAACTAATGTTTCAATTTCCGATTCTTTACTTGCTTGTTCAGCTTTGGTTTCTGCCTCTTTCCTTGACTGTTCCGCTTTGGCTTCCGCTTCTTTCCTTGACTGTTCAGTTTTAGTTTCCGCTTCTTTCTTTGCTTGTTCTATTTCAGCTGCCGTGGCAATTTTCCAAATGCGTCCCGACCACATATATGTCCCAGCCTTTTTCCCTTGGCTCTCATAGAAGGCAGCAAAGTTATTAGGAAAAACATTTGCATAATCTTTATTTGCCGTAATTGTGATGTTAGCAATGCTGTGGCAACCACGAAAAGCGGAATCAACAATGCTGGTAACATTGTTGGGTATGGTTACATTGGTAAGTCTGGTGCAATCGGAAAAAGCATTTTCCCCAATGCTAGTAACGCTGTTGGGTATAGTTACGCTGGCAAGGCTGGTGCAATAGGAAAAAGCATTTTCCCCAATGCTAATAACGCCGTTTCCAATGATTACGCTGGTAAGGCTAGTGCAACCCGAAAAAGCGCCATAATGATAATTACCTAGAATTCTGATAACACTATTCGGTATGGTTATGCTGGTAAGGCTTTTACAACCGGAAAAAGCGCCAACCTCAATAACTGTAACTTTGCTAGTTGGTGCGAAGGTTACGTTGGCAAGGCTTTTGCAATCGCTAAAAGTCCATCCCCTAATGTTGGTAACGCTGTTGGGTATGGTTACACTGGCAATGCTGTGGCAACCATTAAAAGCGAAAACACCAATATTGTTAACACCGCTGGGTATGTTTACGCTGGTAAGTTTGTCGCAATATTCAAAAGCATGTTCTCCAATGTAAGTAACGCTGTCCGGTATGTTTACGCTGGTAATATTCATGGGTATAACATCAAAATTGCGATCACCAGCAAAAGCATAATCCCCAATACTAGTAACACCATTGGGTATAATTACACTGGTAATGTTTCTATTATTGTTAAACGCTCTTTCATCAATTTCCGTAACTTTGATGCCTTCGATGGTTGACGGGATAATCACATTTTTTGTTGTGCCGGTATATCCTGTTATGGTAATTGTACCCTTTGAGTTTTGCGTTATTTTAAAATCATCCTCTGTTTGTGCGAATACTGTCGCACACAGTGCAGTACATAGTAATAATGCGATTACTGTTCTTTTCATCTTAAACACTCCTTTTGTGTTTTATATAAATACCTTAAAAGGCTTTTTTAGCTTGATTGCGCCGCGATAAAACGTAGGTATGTAACACTTTTTAAACAAGTTCCTAATTGCCAATAAACTCCCTCATTTTTTTTCTCATCATAACTAATATATCACAATAGTGAGTATTTGTCAAACTCATAGTGAGTAAAATACCACTTTTTGTATAAGTTACAAGTGCAATTCGGCTACGCCGAATTGCTTGGAGTTTTGCCAAAGAGCAAACAAAAGTTTTTATGTTATTTTTTATTTTGGTAAGACTCTATGTTTTTTATGTTGCCCTGTGTTTGGCAAAACTCCAGACTGTGAATTGCTATCACGGCGATATAATTCTTATGAGCGCTAGAAGATGTATGCCCAATAAAATTCTTGAGTACAGTCAGGGCAGGGCTGCGGGTGGCAAAAACGTCTTCTGGAATTCTCCGCCACAGCCAAATAAACGCACGGCGTAGCCGTGTGGATAATTAATGCCGCACGCTGAGAGCACCAAAAAATGCCGCAGTCCCCAATAAAAGCAAGGCCGCCTTTAGGTGGCCGCCAGCGCGAGGCAGGCTCTCCCAGAGTTTTTGCCACCCGCAGCCCTGTCCGCCTGTACTAAATAAATTCCTTGGGCATACATCGTGGTGGGGAACTTGCTTTTTATCTATCTTTGAGTTATGTTTATTTTATGTTCGATGAAGACTTTGACAGAATAACTCAAAACCCTGCCGTTATGGGTGGCAAACCATGTATTCGCGGCATGAGGGTAACTGTCGGCATGATTGTTGGTCAGATTGGCGAGGGGGTTAGCAGCGAGGAGTTACTCACCGATTATCCTTATCTTGAAAAAGAAGACATCATGCAGGCACTTAGGTATGCCGCCGCTATTTCCCAATGGCATGAAGTTGCGCTAGCCGAAGTATGAAAATTCTTGTTGACATGAACCTTTCTCCGCTTTGGGCTGATTTTTTGAATAGAAACGGTATTGAAGCGGTACACTGGTCATCTATCGGCTCTCCGGATGCTTCTGATTCTGAAATTATGACATACGCCAAAACGTATGATTTTTCTGTATTAACTTGTGACCTTGACTTTGGGTATATTCTTGCCGTTACACACGGCAAAAAACCGAGTGTAATTCAAATGAGAACTGGCGCTCTTAGATATGACAGGATCGGCACTGTCGTATTGAACTCTATTAAACTGCTCGCCGCCGATATTGACAAGGGGGCGCTGGTTACGATTGATACGCGTAAGACTCGCGTAACCTTGCTTCCTCTATAACAACCACCCTATCTTCCTTTGTGCTCTTTGTGAGAAATCTTTCCTATCTGCTATTTACATCAGTATACTTCAACCGCGGCTGGACGCACTTGTACGCAGGCCGTATAATTCTGCCACCAGCTATAATTTCTTCCAACCGATGCGCGCACCAGCCGGCTATTCTGCTAATGGCGAAAATCGGAGTGTTTAAGTCCTGAGGAATGTCAAGCATTTTATATACAAAGCCTGAATAAAAATCCACATTACTGCAAATGTCTTTATCTGAGCCTTTAACTTTTTTAAACACTATAGGAGTAAGCTTTTCAATCAGGCAATAAAGATTAAATTCTTTTATCATTCCTTTTTCTTCCGCCAGCGTTCTTGCTTTATCGCGTAACAGGATCGCGCGCGGGTCTGTTATTGTGTAGACGGCGTGTCCCTGACCGTAGATTTTTTTTGTTCTGTCATAGGCCTGTCCTTTAAGAATTTTTTCTAGGTAGGCGGACACTTCTTCCTCGCTTTCCCAATTTTTTACGTTCTTCATGATTTCATCCATCATGCCGATTACTTTTGCGTTTGCCCCGCCGTGTTTATAGCCTTTTAGCGAACCAATACCTGCGGCAATCGCGGAGTAGGTGTCCGTCTCTGAAGACGAAACAACATGCACGGTAAACGTGGAGTTGTTTCCGCCGCCGTGTTCGGCGTGAAGCACAAAGGCAAGGTCCAATAACTGCGCTTCGTATGGGGTGTATTTTTTATCCGGCCTTATAAGCGAAAGAAACGTCTGTGCGCTTGATAATGACGGATCAGAGGGATGAATTATTAAACTTTCGCGGTCAAAATGGTGTTTTTTTGACATATATGAATACGCGGCAATTGCCGGAAAACGCGCGATTAATTCTATGCATTGGCGCAAAACATTTTCTGGAGACTGATTTTCCGGGTCATTGTCATAAGGGTACAGGGCAAGTATAGAAGAAGCCAGCTTGTTCATTATGTCGCGTGATGGGACTTTCATTATTACGTCTTCTACAAAGTTTTTTGGCAATATGCGGGTTTCACCTAACAATTTGTTAAAATTTTCAAGCTGTTTTTGGTTTGGCAGTTTGCCAAAAAGAAGAAGATAAATTGTCTCTTCAAAACAAAAACGGTTCTGCTTTGCCGCTTCGTTGGAAATGTCTTCAATGTCAATTCCCCTGTAGTAGAGTTTGCCGGGAGTGGGGACTTTTTCACCCTCATCTACAATGTAACCGCGCACGTCACCGACTCTTGTAAGCCCGACAAGCACGCCGGTTCCGTCATCGTTTCGCAAACCGCGCTTTACGCTGTATTTTACGAACAACTCAGCGTCAATATAATCGCTGCCGGATATTTCTTTTAAGTGTTCTTTTATATCGATCATAGTTTACTCCTTAAAGACGGGCGTTTCATTAAAGCGCCGTTAGGTGCTTTAAAATATTTATCATCTTCCTCTTATTTCTACTGTTCCGTTTGAACGGGCAATATATACGACAGGCGGCTTTCTGGTGAAAAAACCGTTTTCCACAACGCCCGGAATGTTGTTTAACTCAGTTTCCATTAATGACGGGTCTACCGGAGAATTAAAGCGAATGTCCAAAATCAGGTTTCCGTGTTCTGTGATTACAGGTCCCGCTTTTCGTACCGCTTCCCTAATAATAACATTAGCGCCTAATTTTTCAAGTGCCTTTGCAGCCTGTACTCTCGCATCGGGAACAACTTCTACGGGAACGGGAAAACCGCCCCCTAGGCGCTCCGTCAATTTTGATTCGTCCACGGTAATGGCGTATAACGCCGAAGCATAAGCGGCTATTTTTTCAATTAAATGAGCGCCGCCCCCTCCTTTAATAAGACGGTTTTGCGGGTCTACTTCATCGGCGCCGTCAATTGTTAAATCCAGTCCTGATGAAAGTTCGCGCGAATTTAACGTAAAAAAAGGAATCCTTAATTTTTCACATTCAATTTCCGTTTGGAAACTTGTGGCAAACGCGCAAATGTCCCGTAACGCTCCCTGCGACAAAAGCTCTCCTACTCTGCGAACCGCGTGAATGGCGGTAGAACCTGTTCCAAGCCCAAGCTTCATGCCGCTTTTTACCATTTCGTCTACGGCGGCTTTACCAGCCGCTTCTTTCATCAACCCGACGCTATCCTGTCCCATCCGTTTGCCCCTAATGAATTTATTTGTGATAAATGTGTTTTTGGTATTTCTCTGTCAAAAAAGTTCGCGTATTGCAAACAAGCCTGACGTATTACCATGTCGTAACCGTTGAGCGTTTTGCATCCCGCGGACGCGGCTCTTTTTAAGAAAGAAGTCTGGGCGGGAGTATAAATCAAATCCATTACCGATTCATTTCCTGAAAATTCGTAAAGTTCCAACGGATCTGATTCATCATAACCTTCCATGCCGACGGAGGTGGTTTGGATAATTATGTCATTGTATTTGGACATAAGTTCTATTCCTTGATTATCCAGACCTCCCCAGCGGAAATTATACCGTGACGCGATATTTGCGGCTTTATGAACAGTACGGTTTAAAATAAGGGCTTTGCCGCCCATTTTAAATATTTCCGCGGCTACGGCGCGTGACACGCCTCCTGCGCCTATTATTGTAATTTTTCGCCGTTTTAAATTTTTCCTGCCTAAAAAATTAAGGAGTGACGCCGTAAAACCGGCGTAATCGGTATTATCGCCATACCATACATCCCCTTTGCGGTACATGGTATTGCACGCGCCAATTGATTGTACAATTTCCGATTTTTCATCAATATGCGGAAGAACCGTTTCCTTGTAAGGCACTGTGATAGAAAGCCCCTGTATATTCAGTCCGTCCGCAAGTTCCATAAAATCATTAATATCAGTTACAGGAAATGGGGCATACACGCAGTCGGCGTTTTCAAGATTAAAAATAGTGTTAAAAAACCAGGGGCTTACGCTGGATTTTAACGGGTTGCCTATAACTCCGTATATTTTTGTATCTTTTGTTATTCTTTTAAAATGGTACAACTCGGAAAGCTCGCGGACATCCATCTGCCCTGGAGCGCCGGGGATGACATTTTCAGATAACGCGCTTGAGTAAGCTAAAAACGATCCAAATCTTTCGGCGAGGATTCTTGAATAAATGCCGTAATGCCCCATGCAGATAAGAATTTTATCCTGCTTTATAAATGTACTAGACGCCTTAAAAACATTTAATACGTCATGCGTGGATTTTACCGAAACCGCCACTTTTACTATTTCATCTCCGGCGCGTTTCATTGATTTAATTTTCGCGGGAATATCATCAATAGCTCTTTTTAAATCATGACAGGAACGGATAATTCTTGTTCCGAATGTACGCGCCGCTTCTTCAAGGCTGGGAGCGTTAAAGTCCTCTTCGATGTCAACATAGGCAAAGTTAAGCCTGCTGTCCGCGTTTGCGTAAGCAAGCCCGTTTGCGAGCAGTTTTAATCTTGCGCCTTCGCCGCTTGAAAAATAACCTCCGTCAATATCGCGTCTGACAGTCAGAATAACAGGAACTCCCGCCAGTTCCGGAAAGCGGCGTATGTATAAACGTTCATCGCCATCCAGACAATCAACCCGTAACTCCGCCAAATCGGCATATTTGCGGTATTTGTTCAATAAATCCACATCTTGTTTGATGGTCTTCCCCGTAAGGCATAAGCAGTTTTTCGCCAAAAATTCCCCCTAAAAATCGGGACGGTAAATATAAATCGCCGTAACCAGTCCCGTATTATTAAAATTAACCCTTATCATCAAAGGCCAACTTTTACCGTTTATCGCAAGGAGCGCATGATCCTCCTTGTCTACCGCGTTGCTTCCCAAGGTAAGTAAAACAGCCGCTTTTTTGTCGCCGTTTGAAATACCGTGCGTCGAAGCCAATTTTACCTGCCAAATCCGATCCCTGTAAATATAAAAATCAGCGCCATTATATTGAAAAACAACATCGTCCTGCCAGGGTTCGGCTCCTCTTTCGCAAATAACCGATCTTGGCGGGCCAAACCTATCCAGAAGATCGGCCATCATCATGCCGACAAAGGAAAGCTGTTCGTCAGCGTTAAGACCGGCATAAATAGGTTGGTTTTGCGCAAAAAGCGGAAAAGTAAAAAAAAGTAATAATAGCGAAAATAATACCCGCTTCATAATTTATTTTACAGGAAGACAGGCTTCCTCTACAATAGCGGAAATTAATCCCTCATTTTGGAAAATACCCATGTTTTACCGTTTACCCGTAATATCCCATCCGCGCTAACCCATAAATTTATTCCAGGACGCGCCTGAAAAATGACATCGGCTTTATCCTCAAACAATAATGGTTTTGCAAATGGGGATGTTCCGTACCAAGGACCGGGAGGAACGGGCATATTCATGGGTTCGGTTTTTTCAGGAACAAGACGGCGTTTGTCAAAGTTTCCGCTGACCGTTTTTTCCGCTACTGAGCGCCAATTAATAAGCCAGGGGTCTTCGCGGACTTCAATACTCAATGTTTCATCATGAAAAAGTTCCCTGAATCTTGGCCAGTCAAAGTTTGCGGGCGTTTTTGAAGGTTTTTGCTCATTTGCACAGGCAAGGGCAAGTTCCATGTAAAAAACAACGCCAGGCCCGGCTTCCCAGCTAAGATGTAGGGTGTTTTCTTCGATATTAAAGGGAAATATCGCTCCGGCTGGCATAAAAAGCCCCGGACTCAGGTTATAAACAGGCCAATAAGGCCAGGCAATGACCGGATTTGCCCATGTTACGGGCAGTTCTACCTCTGGATTACCTGTGGATTGGAAATCTGCCGCCTGTTTTTCGCCATTTGGGGCAAACCATTCAAGCCGCCAGCATGGTTTTCCAAGCAGAGAAACCCATGCTGGCGGCAGTTTTGGCAAATTTAAGACATATTTTGAAGGAGACAGGTCCCTGCAGCAGGCAAGCTGGAGAGCCAGCGCGACAACAATTGTCAGTTTAAAATAGAAGTTTTTCATACCTATATATGGCGTGAGCGTGCGTGGCGCTTGACCGAAAAATAAACTTTTTTTAGATATAGTAACTTCTAAAAATCTAACTGTGGTTTTTATAGGTTCCCATATTTGAGTTTTTTAACAAAATATACGATAATTAATAGTAATGGCGGAAACAGGACAACCAAATTATATTGACATTCTCCAGCAAACTCTTTTAGCCAGAAAAGACTGGCTGGAAAAGTCTGAAATGGCGAAACTAAAGGATGAACTCAGGATTTTTCAAATCTCATTTGCTTCGTTATATAACATATACATAAAGAAGAAAATAATTGATGAAGATCCTTACAAACAGGATACTAAAATTAGCGAGATTGAAGTTCCGGATGCCAGCAGTTTTCAGGAAGCAAAGAGGATAGAGCAGCTTTCTATCAGACTCTCGAATTTTGACAATCAGCTTGACTACTTAGTCAATTTCTACCAGTTAAACATGGATTATCTTAATCTTGAACGCATAAAGCGGATTGTAGGGCTTGTCCGTTATGTAGACTGGGTCAGCTTTTCGCCGGATTCCCAGTCCTTAATGACTAAATCGGTCGCTGAAATGACCACCAACGCAAAAGCCGGTGTTGACGCGCTTACCCTCAGTATTATAGCTGAAAGTCTTTCCAAGCTTTCTAAGAAAACTACCACCTCAATGAACATTCTGAAGGAACTTAACACTTACTACAGGGAAAATTACAAGCTTAATGTCCGTCTAAATATAACCAAAGATATGTCCGCCAGTGAAGCTACACTTGAAAACATCAAGAAAAAAATGCATTCCGCAATGCCGGGGTCGCCCTTTTACAAGGAGTTGGTGGATGAAGTCATCAAGGAAGATTATACCGATAGCGGCGCTGATCTTAAAGAAACAGTATTAAACACCTTAAAGGTCGCGGAAACCAAACAAAAATCGGCAAAGGCTGCCGTAAATTTTAAAAACATCCTTCTTGACGGAATTATTATTATTGGCGGCGCGTCAACTCAGCTTACAGAAATCTGCCAAAAACTGAATGAAAACCAGGCGGTAATGGAGAGCCGAAGAAAATCTTTCTTTGAGATGATAAGGGAGTTAATCAGGCAAATTACAAATGCTGAAAAGGAAGAAGTTATCTATACCGTGGAAAGTATGGATAATACCAAAGGCACTACTGTAAAGGAAAAAGTAAATTTTCATCGATTAATGGACGAGTTAGACAAGAAAATCAGAATTTTAAGCAGTTTTGTCCGAGGACCCGCGTATAATAAACTTTCCGCCATGACCGAAGAACAGATCATGAGTTATCTTGAGAAAAATATTAATGACGTGCAATCCTATCATAGGGTACTAAGCTCTCTTGATGAGTTTTTTAAGGCAAATGTACAGCAGGAAGATCGGGCAAAAATTAAAGGAATTAAACCTGAATTATCCGCGTTAAAGAACACCTATATAAAAGCCAACCAGATGAAGTATGAATACAGCGCTCAAAAAGAAACGGAAGAACAAATGAAACGGCTTGGAGTGATTCCCTCGGACGCTCCTGCCTCTGTTCCCGGCGCCGCTCCTGCCCCGGGCGCAGCCCAGGGCACAGCATCGGGCGCAGCCCAGGGTGCTCCGCCAGCAGCACCTCCGTCAGGAAAACAATAATAAAGTGCGATAATTTTAATTTATTAGACAAACATTTATTATTTTTTTTGATACAATTAACAACCGATAATAGAATAAACAGGTAGAAAATTGCCAACTTTTGTAAAACCGCTTGTGGCATTATTGATATCAATCCTCCTTTTTGCCGGATTTATCTATCTGGTAAATGTAGAATTATTTGACTATGTAGAGGCTCATTTTTATAACCCTTCGATTATCAATTCTTATGTTAAGGAAAATGCGGGCGACGCGAAAATTGTTCAAACTCATATTAATAACCTTAAAAGCAAGTTTTACGCTACTCTGACAGTACCCGCCATTCGCAGAAGTTTTTTATATAACCAAAGCCCCGATGATATTTTTGAACGTTCAAGAATATACGGAATATTGATGGAATCGACATTGGGGCTTCAATCCGTGCAGTTTGTGGACAGTAACGGGATAAGGCTTCATTATTCAACTTCCGCTCGCGATATAATGAACCAGAATCAAAACTCGACGGCTTATCGTAATTACAACGAAAACCCAGCCTCTCTGCCTTATGAAATTGTAAGCGTTGAAGACGCTAATAACGCCAAACTTACAATGGACGATCAAAACGACAGAATTATCTTTTCATTCCCCTTTAGGGATTCAATGGACGTTTTCCGCGGGACTGCGCTTTTTTCCGTATCAATCAGTACATTTGCCGAAAGACTCATAGAAACAGGCCGGTTAAAAATAAGCGACAATATTTCCCTGATAAATGAGCCGTCGGGAATTCTTTTGGGAAGCCCCGAAACGTCAAAAAGCGCTATTTTTAACAGAGTCGCGGAAATTTGGAAAAAGGGTATTCAAGGTTACATAACTATTGACGCTGAAGATTCCGGGGCGGCTTTTTCCCTTATTTCGATAAAAACAGATCAGAATTTATTTTTTGGACGCCTTGTAAACAGCTCTCTGTTTTCAATTTCCGCGCCCATGAAATTTATTTTGCAAATTTCCATCTTTTTAACATTTTTCCTTGCGTTTTTTTTCCTGCTAAATCTAAAACCTAGTCATGCGGCAATTGTACAGAATCGCATAACGCGCTTAAGAGAAAGTCTTTTTGAACAATTATACGCGAATAAATCCGCTACAGAGAGGGCAAAATGGATACTGGAACTGGAACAACGCCGCGATGAAATTCGGTCGCAGTTAAAAAGTAACCTAAAATTTAATAAACGCTCGGAAGAAAATATTAACAGTATTATTGATAAATCGTGGGATGAATTGCTTGCCGTTCTTAAAGTCGGCAGCGGTCAGGAATTAGTAGTTGTCCAACAAGTTGAGAAAAAGCCTGCCGTACAGGAGGCAAAGGAATCTGAAAAGACTGATGATATCGAAGAAATTGGCGAAGTTGAAGAGTTAGAAGATATTGAAGAAATTAAAGAAGATGGCAAAGTTGAAGGAATTGAGAAAATTGGAGAAGCCGAAGAAGTTAAAGAAATTGGCGAAGATAAAGACGTTGAGGAACTTGAAGAGATAAAAGAAATTGGGGAAGCCGATGAAGTTGATGAAATTGAGAAAGTTGGCGAAATAGAAGAGATTGAAAAAGCTGAAGAAATAAAAGAAGTTAATAAAACTGAAGATATTGAAGAAATCGGTGATATAGAAGAAGTTGGTAAAATCGAAGATATTAATGAATTTGAAGAAATTGGCGATGTTGGAGAGATAGAAGGTTTTAAAGAAGTTGCACAAGCCAAAACTATTAATGAAGTTGAAACTGTAGCACAAGCCAAAGAAGCGAACATAATTGATATAGCTTTACGCGCCGCCATGGAACATGACGAGTCTCAACGCGGCGGACTTTTTTGGCTTGCCAGTAAATTTGCTAAAAAGAAACCTGCCGCTTTTGCTTACGAAGGTCTTCTTAAATTAGCAAGCAAAAAAGCGGCAAAAAAAGCAGCTTCTTCCGGAAAGGGACTTCTTGCTATTGCAGATGAATTTGAGAAGCCGTCCCCTGTTCAAGGAAAAGGGCTTTTGGCTCACGCGAGCGAAATTGAAAAGCCGACTCCTGTTCAAGGAAAGGGACTTTTAGCTCTTGCCAGCGAAATTGAAAAACCGACTCCTGTTCAAGGGAAGGGACTTCTTGTCCTTGCCAGCGAAATAGAAAAGCCGTCTCCTGTTCAAGGAAAGGGACTTTTGGCTCTTGCGAGCGAAATTGAAAAGCCGTCTTCTATTCATGAGAACGGACTTTTAATTTATGAAAGCGAAATTGAAACTGATGAAACTGATGATACCGATGATACTGATGTTCAAGAATTAATTGCGGACATGGATATAGTTTCGCTGTTCTTGTCTATGTTTTCGAATTTATCCTGAAATGAATAAAATTAATGAATTTTCTTTTATATTTGGCTATTTTTGAATTTATTGTTTGTTTTTGCTTGACAAATCAAATAAAAATATTATATTAGGATTAAGACTTAGGATTAAGACGCATGACAGAATATCAGGATTTTTTAACCGAATACACTCCAAGACTGGTTGCCTTTATAAATGACCCCGCAACCAAGATTACGCCGCCTAAATACACGCCGGAAGGAAACGTATTTTGGGCTGCGGCAATTCAGTCCGCGCTTGCAATGGGCATTACGGAAAAAAAGAACGGTTCACAGACAATTTCATTTATGTATGTGGGCGGGGATTATTCTTTTTCCAGCGATGATGACCCAAAGATGGGCTGCATAATTGCGGTGCTGCTTTCGGTAATCAAGACAAAGGCGCCGTTTTTAGAACCATCTCCCGCCGGATACCGGACATATAAGGATATTTTCGACGATCTGACCGAAGAATATATAAAGACAACGGATGAATACATCAAAGATGGGAAGCCATTATCAAAGGAAGACATCAAAAAAGCGGTCAAAAAAGAGAACTGGACGCATTATGAAGACCGCCTGTTTCAGATTATAAGGGATTCGTCTAAAATCGATCCTGTAAGGACCGCCGGGGAAGACAAGTGCACTTATGGCGTTACTTATGACGGTGAGACGATTGGCAAAAAACACATTCAGATTTATTTGCAACTTATAGAAGAAAAAGGACGGCCTACGATAATAAAATGGAACGATGATACCGTCGTATGCGTCGATCCGCGTCTTAGGGAAGTGGCGGAGACTGCAATAAAGGCGTTTCGATGCAGAATGAAATTGCCGGAAAAATTCGGCATACCGATTCAGAACGCCCTGTCAAAATACGTCCAGTTTACGATTGCCCGTCAGCGGCAATCGGCAGAGTAGGCCAACACCGTCATCTTCGTTCAAAAAAATATCATTTTTTACCTTTCTAAAAGTGTCAATTTTGACAAAAATTGCTTGCTAAAAATGTCATTTCTTCTCATTTTAGCTTGCTAAAAATGTCAATTAATTACATTTTAGCTTGCTAAAAGTGTCAATTTTAACATAAATTGCTTGCTAAGATTGTCATTTAATTACATTTTAGACTGCAAAAAGTGTCATTTTAGACATAAAATGCTTGCAAAAAATGTCATTTTATTATAAAGTGAAAGCATAACGTAAGGAAAAGATATGAAAATGACGCGCACGGCATACAACGAACTTTTGGCATGGAAAGCCTCTAAAAGCCGCAAACCTCTTATTTTGTACGGGGCGCGGCAAGTCGGCAAGACATGGCTGTTAAACGAATTTGGAAAAAACGAGTATAAAACGACCATATATATAAACTTTGATAAAGACCTTGACGCGCATAAATATTTTGAAGGAAATATATCACCTGAATATATAGTCGCGGGACTGGAGGACTATTCTAAAAAAAAGATTTTCCCCCACGAAACCCTTATCATTTTTGACGAAATTCAAGAGAACCAACGGGCAAAAGACTCCCTTAAATATTTTAACGAAAATGCGCCGCAATACCATGTCGCCGCCGCTGGGAGTTTCCTTGGCATTGCGGGCGGCAAATTTCCGGTTGGGCAGGTTGATGAGATAACATTGCGTCCCATGTCCTTTTACGAATTTTTGCAGGCGACGGGCAATGACATTTTGCTTAATAATATCAAAAGCCTTAACAGAGCCATGTTTGATACAAACTTGATCACAGCCGAACCTAAGTTAAAAGAGTATATGTATGTCGGTGGTATGCCGACGGCAGTCAAGACCTTTATTGAATCGGGCAATTTTCATGAAACGCGCAAGGAGCAGGAACAAATCCTGAACAATTATAAAGAGGATTTTTCCAAACATATTAAAGGTACGGACATACCAAAGGTTCGCATGATTTGGGAGTCTATACCGCTTCATCTTGCCAAAGAGAAAAAAAAATTTATGTATAAGGAAATTAAAACAGGCGCGAGGGCGGCGGCTTATGAAAACGCTCTTGACTGGCTAATAAATACAGGACTTGTCTATAAGGTGGACAGGACAAGCGCGGCAAAATTACCCATCGCCGCCTATGCCGACCGCGAAGCGTTTAAAATTTATATGCTTGATACCGGTCTTTTATCCGCCGCTTCGGGACTGGATATAACAACCTTTTATGACCCCAACCCGCTTGTCTTTAAAGAATTTAAAGGCGCCATCACCGAACAATTCGTATTGCAGGAATTGAAAACCCTTGGCAGTATGCCAGGCAGTATGCCAATTTACTATTGGGGGCGTGACGAAGGCAAGAGCGAAGTGGATTTTGTCGTACAATGGCGAAACGAAATTGTCCCCATAGAAGTTAAATCAGGAATCCGCACGCAATCGAAAAGCCTTGAAATATATCGCGAACTGTACCGCCCTGCTCATGCCGTCCGCACCACCCTTAAAGGGTTTGGCGTTAGCGGCGGGCTGTATTCACTACCAATTTATATGATAGCGAGTTTTGCCGATATGCTTGCTGAGGGGAATAAATAACAGGCATACATCAAGTGGCCTTTTTATTCAATATTTTGGTATTCGCAATAGCTATCTGTTACCACTTTTCCTTAGTGTCGTTATGCGACATTTATACATACCGATAACGTTTATTCCTCATTGTAATTGCTCTTTATTCCCTGCCCTTTATTTCTTTTGCTACAGTGTTTTTATTGTTTCAATATCCAGCCCAGTAATTTCGTGTATGAGGTCAACAGGCAGCCCTTTATTGAGCGAATTCTTTGCAACTTCAATCAATTTATTTTCAATTGCCGTATTAACTCCCGTAGTCCAATCCGACATTGCCATTTCGCGTAAATGGTAGTTCCTTAAAAATTCCTTGTCCTGCGTTACAAAATTAAGCCGCTCGTTGGCTTTGCTTATCGCGCTGTCCATTTGTATTACCTCCTGCAATATTTTTTCAGGCGTGTTTACATCCAAAAATGTAAGCCACCTTTCTAGCAGATTGTTTACTATATCCCCGGTCTTTAGCTTTCTGAATTTTACCATGTTGATAAAATGTATTTCTAGCACGTCCGTTAACAGGTAATCGCGGTGATCGTCTTCCCATAAATGAAAACAGGTGTGAAAGTCGTCCAGTTTGATATTGTCAAAATTGACAATGTTAATCGTTATTACTTTGGGCAGTTCTTTATAGTCTTCTCCGGCTGATATGCCTTTGGTGAATTCCCTACCCCAGTGCAATAGCGTCCGTTTTTCCATATTTTGCAAATTTTTAAGCTGAACTTCTATATTGATTTTTTCGCCGTCGTCCGTTTCCACCCGCACATCAAGTATGCTTGATTTTTCCCCGATAACTTCGGCTGTAAAGGTTTTGTTTTCAAGTATTTTGATCAATTTGACAGGCCGCTTGGTTTTTGAACCTAAAACGGCGTTCAGAAAAGCAAGGCATTGTTCCTCATCGCCTTCTTCCCCCATCAATTTTAGGAAAAGGTAGTCATTTAAAGGGTTAAAACGTTCCATGCTGTTATTATATCAAGAAATCAGGGGGTTTCAAGGGGGTACACGCAATGAGAAATGAGCAAGAATGGGAACTGGTCTACAACCCCGATTTTAAAACTGCCGAATTCGACAGGTTTAAAAGCCAATCAGGCAATCGAAAAGCCTTGAAATATACCGCGAACTGTACCATCCAGCTCATGCTATCCGCACCACTCTTAAAGGGTTTGGCGTTAGCGGCGGACTGTATTCACTACTAGTCAGTAACATCTAAAACTTTACAAAACATTATTCTCAAATTTTCTCTCGCAAAGACGCAGAGGACGCAAAAGACGCGAAGTTCCTGTTCGATGCCTCATTATTGATCAATATATATAATTTTAACAACAAATCTTGAAGGAAAAACGACGATCCTACGAACAACAACCTTTGCGCCTCTGCGCCTTTGCGAGGAGGTCTTTTTGTAAATATTTAGCTGTTACAGACTACTACCCATTTATATGATAGCGAGTTTTGCCGATATGCTTGCGGGCGGGAATAGCTGATTTATTTATATAAATTGATCTATAACGTACATTAATAATTTATTTATTTTGGATAATCTTCTTAAGTCAGATAAGTGCCAATTAAGTAATTCGCCATTATTTTCGTCATAACCTGTAATAAACCATCTATCGCCAATACGCATATTTACTGCTACAAATCTTACATTGTCTGTTATCTCTGTTGTCATGGAGTAGTTTACATTATGAAAATTCATCAAATTTTTAACGCTTATCGACAGCCTGTTATTTTGTTTCCATAGCGCTTTTTCTAAATTTATTTTATGACCGGTTCTCGCATAAATTGCCGTTCTAATATTATCAAGGCTGTTAGAAAATGTATATTTTAAAACAACTCTGGTCTCTTCAAGAATAACCATTTCCTCAATACAGCCCTTTTGCCATGTTGGGGCTATTAATAAATATTCTGACATCCTATACTCCTTTATTTATTTTCTGACATACTTTTTTTAAAACATCCTTTACTGGACATTAGTTTTTTCATTCACCTCATTTAGCAAATCGAGCCCAGTCGTTTGTAACATCTATGTTCAGGGTGTAATCATACTTAGCACCCCATACCGGCCTCATCCGATAGTTACTTTCTCCAAAGAACTTTGTCTGTGGCTCTACACCGACCCACGTTCCGTTGATAAGTACTAAGTTAAACATATGATTAAAGTCTTTAGCTGTATTCTTATTCCAGTATATCCTGACCTTGCTTTTATCAGGATAATATTTATAGAACATCAATGCTGCATCGATACAGTTTACTTTACCATCTCTGTTTATATCTTTCTTATCCGTCAAACCTATTGCGACCTTAGATAAGGTGTTAGATATGTTAGTCTCATCCGTAGAATGCCTTGCTTCAGCTTTAGGTGCAGTAGCCAAGGCTTCCTTGGCTAGGCGCTCTCGCGCTTGTTTGTTTCCAGCTACAGTTGCATACGCAAATAAGCCTACAAAGCCAACTATGATTGCTATACTTATGACTATTAAAACATTAGCTCTATTTATTGAACCTCTAAGACTTGCCATCTGCTCATCAGCATCAAGCATTAATAACTTTGCTTGACTAGGCTCCGCATCCATATAGTTAAGTATATACTGCTCACAGCCATTACATTCATACGACCCAAACCTATTCTTACAACTTCTTCCTAGTCGCATATCAGCACAGGTACATGCCCTTTTCCATATAGCCTCTTGCCTTGTAGGCATACCCATAATGAACCTCCTTCTTTTCCCGATCTTGTTCCTATTTTTTAAACTGATGTTGGGTCATAGTTGTTCCCTTGTTTTTTCCTTTCATCATTTTCTCCTTGTATTTTGTTGTGTTACTGCATACGCAGTTAACGTGCTATAATACTATTTATAAAAACCTCCTTTACTGTCACTATTCAGACAAAAAAAAAGACTAATAGCATATAGCTATCGGTCCCCTGTGAACGGATCTATTTTTACAGTGTGTTTACTATGAAAAAAAAAGACTAATAGCGTATAAGCTATTGGTCTACTGTTAGAGATTGATCCTATATTCGCCGTATACTATTACCTAGCATACAGTTTAATTATTATACATTAATAATAATGTACGCTAATAACAACGCCTAAAAATTTGAAAACTTAAGGTTTTTTAGGAGAAATTTATTATTTCATTTTTCTTTCTTTTAGGCAGGTTCTAATGTCATTAAGAAATATGTGAAGATTTGTTGAGGCTTGGGCTTCTGCGCTTTTTTTTGTAACTTTTGGGTGGTATTTTAGGTAAATTTCGTACTGTTTCGGCTTTTTTCTGTTTTTATGGAAGGAATCTAAAATTTTCTGATCAAGAATAGGATATAGTTCTTTTAAATCATTTTTGACGCAATATAATGTAAAAAGCGCTTTACAGCAATCTCTGGCTCTTTTTTGTTTTTTGTCCAATACATATTTTACAGTTCCCTTTAATTCTGCAATATTATTTTTTGTTAAATAATCGCCATGAAGATCAATTTTACTTTTGTTTTTAAATAAGTGAATACCGCCAATCTTTTCAAGATTTAAGCAATTTATGTATACTTGTTTTTTAAAAAGTTTTGTTTCTGTTGTTGCACATTGTATTTTTTCTTCTTCAGTTAATTTTCTTCTAAGTTTATTTTCTTTATACGCTATAATTTTATTTAACTTTTTTAGTTTTGCCATTTCATTTTTTGGTATATCTACCGATTTTTTATCATTAAATTTTCGATAAGAATTAATATTTTCGTATTTCAATGATTTATATAAATACTTAAAAAATTCATCTTTATTTTTTGGTATATTTAATTTTTTATTTTTATTAGTAAGTTTGTTAATAACGATTATTATTTCTTCATCCATATTATTTTTATGGTAATACTTTTTATACCAGTTATATATAGACGCGCAAAGTTGATCGTAATATTTTTTGGTTTCGGCAGGGGATGTCGAACTTTTCCAGTTGGAGAAAAGTTCAAAGATAGAATCTTCTTGTTGTTCTTTGGTTTTTTCTTGCTTTTTCATGGAAAAACCTTCTTAAAAAGAGTTATCATAATGTTTTATATATGTTGTACGTTAATTAATTGATCATAATTATTTTCTATATTCCAATCATTAGCCACATTAATAAGTATTCTTTCTATAATATCTATGTAGTTTATTTCTTCAGTTGGAAATAATGTAAACCAGATATTGTCTATTCCATGTTTTGCAAAATCAACTGCACCTTGAAGACGTGCTGTACCGCTGAATTTTTCTTCATACCATTCTATTATTTCATTTGGAAAGCCATCTATACCTTTATATTTAATTTCTTTTTCATATCTTCTTGCTAATTCACATTGAGAATTTCTACTAAAAATATATCGATTAAATCTTCTCCTAAAAGATTGTCTTTCTGCTTTACCAATATATCTTGGACATGAACCTGCTCCCCACAGGTATATTCCGGAACATCGAAAAATTCTACTTCCGTCTTCATCATTACTGACAGCTCTTCCATCAAACCATTTTACTCTAGGTGCTTCCTTATTAGTTGTTGACCAAAATTCACTAGTTATAAGTTTACCAATTATAGATGAATAAGTAGTTTTTATTTTTTCATCATCATTCATAGCTTTTTTTAAGGACAGAAATATTTGCTCATCACCAAATTTCAAATTTTCACTCATAATTAATTTCATTATAATTATTATCTCATCAATGATCTAGTTACACGTACAGGTAACTGCTACCAAAATTCCGTAGTATACCTTGCCTTGTATGATGCATTATATTTAGGTGTGCAGTGGTAAAATGCTAATTAGCGCTTGAAGATGTATGCCTACCCTGGCTGTACTAAATAAATTCTTTAGGTATAAATCTTTCCTAGCTTTACACTAAAAGATCAACGTTTTTCCCAAGATTAGGCTCAATTATTGATTGAACAGTAGAGAGAAGTTTATCTAAAGCGGCGGCTTGTTCTTTTATCATATTAAGCCCCATTGCTTGAACTTGTACTGCCGCCTGTTCCTGCACTTTTATCTGGCTCATGTTTACTGATAATGATTGTATATCCATAATTAACTACCTTAGCAACGGGCGCGGATTAACGGTAGCCCCGTTTTTATAAACTGTAAAGTGAAGATGAGAACCAGTACTTTGACCGGTGTTACCAACGTCTCCAATGCGTTCTCCCTGAGTGACATATGCGCCTGTTCTTGTCCTGATTAAGTTTAGATGGCCATAAAGGGTACGGTAACCTGCGTGGTGGCTGATTATTATATAATTGCCGAAAACATTGTCATATCCTACCGCGCTTACCCTGCCTGCCATTGCCGCTCTGACGGGAGTGCCGGTGCTGCCTTTGATATCAATACCGCTATGAAATTGACGATGGCTTCTGTTAAAGGGGTCCCTTCTCCAGCCGTAGTACGATGTAATGGCGCCGTTGACAGGCCAAATAAATAAATCGCCGTTAATTTCCTGGAGTTTTGACGGATCAAGTCGCGCTCCGGTAATAAAAAGTTCCGTTCCTGTTACTACTTTGTCAGAAAAAAGTTCATTAACGGTTTTAATGGTTTCAGTGTTCGCGTTGTATTTCTGCGCTATGGCGCTTAGGTCTTCTCCGTTTTTAACGGTGTGAAAAATGCCGTCTTGATTCGGGATTTTTAGCGGTTTTCCCGCCTGAAGACCGCGGGAATAGGTTATTTTATTTACTGAAATAATCGTATCCTGATTTAAGCCAAAATTGATGGCAAGAGTGCTGATATTATCGCCGCTTTGAACCAGATAGGAATCGCAGAGAAGGATACGGGTTTTTGTGATAGTTTCAGGTTCAGATATGGAATCAAGGGAAGCCGTGGTTAATAAAATATCGGATTCTTCTCCTGTAATTAATTCATTGGCAAGATACCCTCCGCCAATGCCGCTTCCCTCGGCAGGAGGTTTTTTGTGATTAAAATATTGACCCGGATTTATCAGTAAAACCAAGCATAAGGCCGCTGCCAGCCTGAAGATATGTGTATTTTTCTGATCAGTCTGTTGAAGCTGCGTCATACTTTTATTTTACTGCAATTATCTCCTTTTATCAATATATTATTAGTCATCAGAATCATTTTCCAACATTTTTAGCAAATCCCGTATTTCCGCCGCCTGTTCGTATTCTTCTTCGGCGACAGCCTGTTCCAGTTGTTCTTTTAGGGATTTATATTTATCTTCGGTATCTTCTTCAATATCGTTAATAAAGAACGACAGGGGAACGCCGGTTTGCTCTATTATGGAAGAAGCCAGATAAATAGGGCATTTTTTACGGGCTGCAATGGCAAAAGCGTCGGAAGGCCGGCTGTCAAGAATTAGGGGGTTTTCCTTGGTATATTCGCCGCCTGTTATTATAAGACGGGCGTGAAAAACATCGTCTTTTAGCTCATAAACTTCGACTTTTTTAACTAAAAGGTTCACATGGGCAAGCATATTTATAAAGAGATCATGGGTATGCGGCCTGGCTAGGCTAACCCCTTCTTTACCTATTAAAATTGACTGCATTTCCAGAGTGCCGATAAAAATAGGGACGGCTACATCTTTGTCTTTTGGCTTTAATAAAATGGCGTTTCCATGACTTGTTTTGAGAATAGACCAAATTTCACTTAAATACATACTTTTCAATTTATTTCTCTAACTGATTAATTTTATAAAACCGTCAAAAAGGGCAAGCCCGTTTTTATTTATGGCACAGCCTGAAAATTCATTAGAGCTAAAAATATCCTCTATTTTCTTTAAAAATGACAGCCCTTTTTCTTCCGCTTCCGCAAAAACGCCCGCCGCTGAAAGCGTATCTATAAAATCTTCCACTTCCGGAACGTTTGAGCCGTTTATCTTCGCTTCATGAAAATAATAAAAAATTCGATCCTTCTTTTCCGGGTATTTATGAAGATACAAAAGAACGGGGAGGCTTTTTTTCCCTTCGACTACGTCGTCTCCGCGCTTTTTTCCGGGGATTCCCGTTGTCAAATTTTTTACATCATCCAGTATTTGAAATCCTACCCCCAT